>JAFWYQ010000067.1 GCA_017517605.1 Bacteroidaceae bacterium | reverse complement strand
GCTTTCGACAAGCTGAAGAACAATTCCTTTTCCGCAGTTTCTAGATTTTTTCCTCCGTTTTGATAATACGCGTAGATGATTTGCACTATTTTCAGACGGATGAGAGCTCTGTTAATCATAATGTATATATCCTAAATTTAAAAAACCTTGTTGATTTGAGTTGCAAAATTAAATATTAATATTGATACGGCAAACAACTTGCTGTTTTTTTATGAATAAATGGTGCTTTTTTAAGAAAAAAATGACTATTCTTCCTAAATATTCCCTATGTGATGAATTTTTCTATCCTTTTTCTTTGCTTTCTCAAATAAAATGAGCAATTTTGAAGCCGATTTGGAAATATTTGTATAAAAAAGAAAGATGCTTTATGGAAGATTTGAAGAAAAGGACTGTCGCCGGACAGGAAGGAGGAGATAAGGATATCATCTTCTCAAAAGCAATCAAGGCAGGTAAACGCATTTATTATCTGGATGTGAAGAAAAGCCGCAACGATGAGATGTATCTGGCCATTACAGAGAGTAAGAAAGTCTATGCAGGGATAGGGGAGAATGTTCAAGCGAACTTTGAGAAACATAAGATATTCCTCTATCGTGAAGATTTTGAAAAGTTTGTGAATGGACTGAACGAAGCGGTGCAATACATTGTGGATGCACAAGGCCCATGTATGCCACGCGTAGATTATCAGGAGACCTCTGCCGTGAATCAAGAGGCTGATGACGCAGATTCAGAAGAGCCAATTAAGATAGATATTGATTTTTAAAGGCATAAAGTTTTGATATGTCGAGAATAAGTGCTACCTTTGCGCCCGCTTTTGAAGCATCGTAGGGTGGTAGCACCCCCGTGTGATGGTGAATTAAGCAGTGATTGATAACTTAATTTAGAGTAACACAATTAATAAAAAACAATGAGATCAATTGAAATCAAAGGTACTGCGAGACCTGTAGTTGGCAAGAAGTCAACTCGCGAAATCCGCAAGGCTGACAGCATCCCCGCTGTATTGTATGGTGTTGAACGTGGCGAGAACAACCTCCCCGTAGCTACTCACTTCACTGTAACTAACGACGAAGTTCGTAACCTCATCTACTCTCCGCACATCTACTCTGTAGACCTCGTTATTGATGGCAAGGCTTGCAAGGCAGTGTTGAAGGACATCCAGTTCCACCCTGTTACTGACCGCATCCTCCACATCGATTTCTATCAGATTACTGAAGAGAAGCCCATCGTTATGGAAGTACCCGTTGCCCTCGAAGGTTTGGCAGAAGGTGTACGTGCCGGTGGTAAGCTCCAGTTGCAGATGCGTAAGTTGAAAGTTCGTGCTACATACACTAACATCCCCGAGAAGTTGGTTGTTGACGTTACTTCTCTCGGTCTTGGTAAGACTATCAAGGTTGGCGAGTTGAGCTTCGAAGGTCTTGAACTCGTTAACGCTAAGGAAGTTGTTGTTTGCGCCGTACAGTTGACACGTGCCGCTCGTGGTGCAAGAGCAAACCAGGGATAAGACTCTTTCTGAGAATTACTAATTATAAGAATGAAGGAATGAAAGTTGCTTTTGGCACTCATTCTTTCATTCTTTTTTTCATTCTTTAATTCTTTCATTCAACTTGTGAAGTACTTGATTGTCGGATTGGGTAACATTGGTGATGAATACCGCGATACCCGCCATAACATAGGTTTTAACGTAGTGGATGCATTGGCCAAGGATGCAGGCGTAAGTTTTCAGGACAAGCGCTACGGTTTTGTGGCCAACATGTCCATCAAAGGCCGCCAGATGGTGTTGCTGAAACCATCCACATACATGAATCTCAGTGGAAATGCTGTGCGCTATTGGATGCAACAGGAGAAGATTCCTTTGGAGAATGTGCTGATTGTTGTTGATGATTTGGCTCTTCCCCTCGGAACTCTTCGTCTGAAACCGAAAGGTAGCGATGCCGGACACAACGGCTTGAAGCACATTGCCGCCACATTGGGCACTCAGGAGTATGCTCGTCTACGCTTCGGTATCGGCAACGACTTTCCCCGTGGGCATCAGATAGACTTTGTCCTCGGTCAGTTTACCGACGAGGATATGAAAACCATGCCCGAGCGTATCTCCATTGCGGTGGAGATAATCAAGAGCTTCTGTTTGGCTGGTATGGCCATTACCATGAATCAATTCAATAAGAAATAATGTCCAAGATTGAAGCCCGTATAGACAAATGGCTGTGGGCGGTGCGCGTGTTCAAGACACGTACCATAGCTGCTGATGCCTGCAAGAAAGGCCGCGTGATGATGGGCGGTGTGCAGGTGAAGCCTTCGCGTGTCGTTCGCCCGGGTGATGTGGTAGAGGTGCGCAAGCCGCCCATTACCTATTCCTTCAAGGTGTTGCAAGCCATCGAGAACCGTGTGGGAGCCAAACTCGTGCCCGAGGTGATGGAGAATGTCACCCCTGCCGACCAGTATGAGTTGTTGGAGATGAACCGCATCAGTGGCTTTGTTGACCGTGCCCGAGGCACTGGCCGTCCGACCAAGAAGGACCGCCGTGCGATGGCCGAGTTTGTCGCCCCTTCCTTTGAAGCCGACTTCGACTTTGATTGGGAGGACGACGATGAAGAGGAGTAAGCAGACTTCTGTTTCTGCTTTGAAGCATAGAGAATCCCCCTCTGCTTGATGACTTTCACAAGCAGAGGGGGATTCTTGTATGGTGGCTATAGTGATTATAGTGGTATAGTGACTATAGTAACTATAGTGACTATAGTAATAATAGGTAACTATAGGGGGGATTAGCCTTCCTTGCCGAAGGAGGCGGGCAGTTGCTTGCGGATGACCAGTGCGGCGATGATGCCGGGGAGAGTGCAGAGGCATACGAAGAGGAAGAAGTGGGTGTAGCCGAGCCAGTCGCTGAGGTATCCTGCTATCATGCCGGGGAGACTCATGCCGGCTGCCATGAGGCCGGTGGCAAGGGCATAGTGTGCCGTCTTGTAGGGACCTTGGGCAAAGTGGATTAGGTACAGCATGTAGGCGGCGAAGCCTACGCCGTAGCCGAACTGTTCGACTGCGACAAAGGTGCCGACAATCCATAGGTCAGAGCACTGGGTCCATGCCAGAAGGACATAGAGTATGTCCGGCACGTTGATGGCCAGGGCCATGGGGAGGATCCAGTACTTCAACCCCCGGCGGCTTACCATAAAGCCTGCCACGATGCCTCCGAGTAGGAGTGCGATGACACCCAGGGTGCCGTAGATAACTCCCACGTTAGTGGTGCTCAGTCCCAGTCCGCCTTTGTCGGGCGAGGCAAGGACGAAGAGTGGGGCAATCTTTCCCAGTTGTGATTCGCCGAGGCGGTAGGTGAGTATGAAGAAGAGGGCGGTGCCGATGTGGGGTTTCCGGAAGAATGTGACTACGGTGTCGAGGAAGTTGCGCATGAGTTGTTTGGCGGTGCTTTTGGGGAGGGATTGCGCCTCGGTCCGCGGCATGGCTATGGTGTGGTAGAGGAAGAGTGCGATGAAGATGGCGCAGAGCAGGTAGAAGACTACGGCCCAGGCCAGTGCTGTGTTGCCCTTGACGGATGGGATGAGATGGCCGTCGGTCAGGAGTCCCGCCAGCATGACGAGTACGCCTTGTCCGAAGATGCTTCCGCAACGGTAGAAGGTGTTACGGAGTCCGACAAAGAAGGATTGGTCCTTGTTGCTCAGCGCCAGCATGTAGTATCCGTCTGCGGCGATGTCGTGGGTGGCGCTGGCGAAGGCCATCAGTGCGAAGCAGGCCATGGTGGCTTGTACAAAGAAGGGCGTTGGCAGCGAGAATGCGATGCAGGCGAATGCGGCTGCGAGGAGGGCTTGCATGGCCAGCACCCAGAAGCGTTTGGTGCGTATGAGGTCGATGAAGGGGCTCCACAGGGGTTTGATTATCCAGGGAGTGCCGAGCCAGCTGGTGTAGAGTGCGATGTCCTTGTCGCTGAGTCCCATGTTCTGGTACATGATGACGGCCAGGGACATCACTGCGAAGTAGGGGAGTCCTTCGGCGAAGTATAGGGTGGGAATCCAGGCCCACGGGGAACGGGTTGTCTTTTTCATTGCGGTGGTGGGTTAGTGGTTGTGGGGGGGGGTAGTGGGTATAGTGCCTATAGAGGCTATAGTGGCTATAGGGGGGATGGTGGGTATAGTTCCTATAGTTTCTATAGTGGCTATAGGGGGG
>JAFWYQ010000066.1 GCA_017517605.1 Bacteroidaceae bacterium | reverse complement strand
TCGTACTTCGCCGATTCGGTCAATATCCTCAGTTTCTCCAGCGTCTGTTCAGTCATGGGGTGGGGGTTATTCTCGTTCCTCTATCTTTTTCTCTGTCCTTTTCAGTGTCACCACCACCACGTCGCTGCGGGCCCCCGTGCGGATGTTCTTGCGCGAGGTGCCCAGGCCGTTGCTGGTGATGACGGGTATGCCCTGTGTGTTGTGGTTGAGGCCCGTCAGGAACCGGCGTCCGTACTTCGACCCCGTCTCGGGCACTATCAGGCCGAAGAGGGTCACCTGTCCGCCATGCGTGTGTCCGGCCAGGGCAAGGTCGGTGTGGGCAATGTCCGCGTCCTCGGTGTAGTCGGGCGTGTGGGTAATCATGACGACGTAGTCCTCCTCCTTCAGCCGTGCCGTGGGCGAGGTGGCGTAGCGCTTCAGGTCGAACCCGTTGGCCACGCCCGCCAGTATGAGGTGTTGCCCCTCGCGGGTGAGGGTGTCCAGCTCGTGTTCCAGCAGGCTGATGCCGTTCGCCTTCATGGCGCGGCGAATCTCATCGGTGCACCGTTCGTAGTCGTTGTTGCCCAGCACGGCATAGGTGCCGTAGGGGGGAGCCACCTGGCCGAGGGCACTGAAGAGTGGTGCCACATATTCGCACCCCTCCTGATAGTCGCCTCCCAGCAGGAGCAGGTCGGGGTGTTCGTCCTGCAGCGCCCGCACGGTGTTCCTCAGGTGGCGCTCCTTGTATTTGCTCTCCAGGTGGAAATCGCTGGCAAAGGCTATGCGGAAACCGTCGAAGGCGGCAGGCACCTGCGGGTGGCCGATGGTGTAGCGCCGGATGCGCCCTACACCCGGGTAACGGGAGAGCGAGGCACACGACGACAGTACAAAAATTGCCGTCAGAAGGGTGAAAAAACAAATTTTCCTCATCTTTGAACCATTTATCTACCAATTGGTGAGGCAAAGATACGCAACATCCGCGAAAAATGCCGTACATTTGCAGCAGATTTTCAACCGATATTAACACAATTAAAAATAAACAAACAATGAAAAACAGACTTCTTGCCTTGGCACTGACATGTATGTGCCTGCTCTCGGCCATAGCCGAAAACTATCCCTATCGTCACGACCTCCTGTGGGTGACAGTCCCCGACCATGCCGACTGGCTCTACAAGACCGGCGAACGTGCCACCGTCGAGGTGCAGCTCTACCGCTATGGCATTCCGCAAGACGGAGTGGTGCTCTCCTACACCCTCGGACAGGACAACCTCACCCCCGACAAGAGCGGTACCGTCACCCTGAAGAACGGCCGTGCCACCGTCGATATGGGCACCATGAAGAAGCCCGGCTTCCGCGATTGCAACTTCACCGTAGAGTATAACGGGAAGAAGTACAGCCACCACGTGAAGGTGGGATTCTCGCCCGAAAAGCTGCAACCCGTCACCAAGTTGCCCAAGGACTTCAACGACTTCTGGGCAGCCGAGCTGGAGGCCTTGAAGAAAGTGCCCCTGAAGTACACCATCAAGCCCGTGCCCGAATACTCCACCGACAAGATTGACTGCTACCTGGTGAAACTCAATGTCACCAGCCGCGGACAAGCCATCTACGGCTACCTCACCCGTCCGAAGGCAAAGGGCTCGTACCCCGTGGTGCTCTGCCCTCCGGGAGCCGGTGTGAAGACCATCAAGGAGCCTATGCGCCGCAAGTACTATGCCGAAGAGGGCTGCATCCGTTTCGAGACAGAGATTCACGGCCTGAACCCCGAGCTGAGTGCCGACATCTTCAAGGAAATCAGCAACGCCTTCAATAGCCGCGAGAACGGCTACCTCTCCAACGGCCTCGAGACACGCGACAGCTACTACATGAAGCGCGTCTATCTCGGATGCGTGCGTGCCATCGACTTCCTCACCTCACTGCCCGAGTGGGATGGCAAGAATGTGTTCGTGCAGGGCGGTAGCCAGGGCGGGGCGCTCGCCCTCATCACGGCAGGATTGGACAAGCGCGTCACCGCCTGTGTGGCCAATCATCCCGCCCTCAGCGACATGGCAGGCTATGCCGCCGGAGGCACAGGAGGCTATCCTCACTTCAACCGTGGCAACAACTTGGCACTGACCGAGAACCAGCTCGAGGTGCTCCAATATTTCGACGTGGTGAACTTTGCCCGCCAAATCACCTGCCCCGTGCGCATCACTTGGGGATACAACGACAACACCTGCCCCCCCACCACCAGCTGGATGGTCTACAACGTGATGACCTGCCCCAAAGAGCCGCTCATCACCCCCATCAACGAGCACTGGACCACCGAAGACACCGAGTACGGCCACCTGAAGTGGATTTTGAAGCAGTGTAAGTAACGAGGAGAAAAGGATAGTTTATAACAATGGCTGTTGGCTATGGCTTTTGGCAAGAATAATAAGAATGCCAAAGACCATAAGCCAACAGCCATTAATTCTTAGAATCCCAATATCAAACCGGTGGATATACCCTTGAAATTGGGGCCATAGTCGATGTCAAGCACTTCGCAAGGCGAATACTTCACGTAGAAGCCTAAGCCTTTGATGCAGACGGCACCCATCAGATCTACGGTCAGGCGGTTGTAGTGCTGCAGGTTGTGGGTCTCCTTCTTGCCTTTCCCTTCAAGGCTGTAGCGGGTCTTCAGGCTGGCGTGGGTGTTGATGTTCACCACGGGGCCGAGGCGCAACTCCAGCCAGTCGTTGAACTCGTAGCTCATCAGCATGGGAACCATCCAGCTGAACACCTTCAGGCGCGAGAACTCGATGGCGGCTCCTTCGGGATAAGGGCCGATGATGATGTCGTTCCCCTC
Organism: Bacteroidaceae bacterium; assembly: GCA_017517605.1. Classification (GTDB taxonomy): domain Bacteria; phylum Bacteroidota; class Bacteroidia; order Bacteroidales; family Bacteroidaceae; genus Phocaeicola_A. The sequence goes on along the minus strand of JAFWYQ010000066.1, from coordinate 11,621 downwards.
GGGGATGAAGCGGTTGCGGTCGGTCATGCGGTAGTTCTTCCAGTTGAGGCCCACACCGATGGATACGTTGAACGACGAGCGTCCCGGATACCAGGCCCACTCGAAGATGGAGGGAGCCATCAGCTCGTACGAGGCGCCCATATCGACATTCATCCCCTCCGGTGTGTCCAGTGCATCCACAAAGCCCACGCCGAAGCCGCGCATGGTGGCTTTACTATGGGGGCGTCGGTTATCACGGTTGGATTTATCCTTTGGCATGGACTTGTTCATGAATGGGATGTTGAATTCAATGGCTGCAGTGCGGCGTTCGCGTGTTACCACCACCTCGTCTTGTGCCAGATAGATAGTGCGTGAGTACTCAAAGTCAGGTTCGTTCTTACGTCCTTCGATAGTGATACTCATGGAGTCGCTGTTGCTCTCAATAACCACCTTTTGGGGTTGCAGGAAAGTCTCTTGTATGGTCTCTTGTTGAGCAAAGGCTGATGTGGCCAGCACAGTCAGCGTTACCAATGTAATAGTCTTCTTATTCATAAGTCTGTATGTTTTATTCGTTCGTTATTTAAACATTTCTTTCAATTGTTCCAGTGTGGCATATCCTTCCATATATGCTACAGTCAGGCTTTGGTCTTTACTGTTGGGTTGCAGTGCTGCGTTGCGGTAAAACAGGTAGCGCCTCTTCCCCTTTTGCGGTGGCAGGCAGAAGAATCCATAGTAGAGTTGCCCCTTTAACCGTCCCACTTCCTTATCATAGGCATCGCGGCTATCGGCTTCAATCCACTCTTCAATCTGCTTTACCATTGTTTCTCCGTTTTCGAAAGTAACACTGCGGAAAAGGGTCAAGTTGTAAGGTTTCAAATGCTGCCCCTGTATTGATATCTCTGATACAAGACTTTGATTGATGGAGTAATCTCGTCCTGTTCTGATGTTGCCTTTCGGATTGGATTTGAACTTTTCAGTGTGTTCGTTGTAGAACAACTCTCCAATCTTCAAGTCCTCTTGTGCCAGGGCCGGAAGGGTGGCCAGCACAAAGATGGTCAGTATGGTTTTCAGTCGTTTCATATACGTGGTTGTTTATGTTTCGCAAGCTCAACTTTTTTGTAGATAAAGGGAGTTAAAGGGAGATATCGCTTCGCTCCCTTTATCTCCTTCTATCTCCCTTTATCTCCATAATTTATACTTGCGAAAGTTAAATCATTTATTTCTTCATCAGTTCAAACATGCTTCCCAATTGCTCCTCTACGGTGGTCATCGGCTCCACCTGTTGCACGTGCGACATGGCGTGGTGCATGGCCTGTATCACTTGGGCCGGGTCGGTCACCCGGTTGCCGTTGACGTAGGCAATGCAGATGTCCTTCTCCGCACTCTCGTCGGCCGTCAGCCACTTCACGGTGGGGACTGCCACCAGCGCCAACAGGATGGAGGCTGCCGCCACCGCAGGTATCCATCGCCGTCTTGGGCGGAGGGGTATGGTGTGGGTAGTGGCGGCTTGTCCGTGTAAGCGTTTGCCAACGGTGGCATAGCCCATCACCGCACGCAGTTCGTCCCATTCGGCGCCGTCGGCTTCGGGTGAGGCGGCAAATCGTTTCAGCATCCGTTCCTCCGCTTCGGTGGTTTCGGCATCGAAGTAGCGGCGGGCCATCTCTTTCCAGTATTGATAATCTTTTTCGGTCATAGTCTCTGTTGATTAGGGGTGTAACTCTCTCTCTTCCGGTATTCTTCTTTCAGCAGCTTTCTGGCCCTCGATAGGTTCATCCTGACGGCCGTCTGCTCCATACCCAGCAGGGTGGCAATCTCTTCGTAGCTCTTCTCCTCGTATTCCTTCATGCGGAAAATCTGTTGTTGCAGGGGCGTCAGCCGTTGGTGAAACAGCGCCTCCACCAGGGCAAACTGCTCTTTCCGTTCCATCTCCTCTTGTGGCGAAGGTGCGGCCTGTTCCCTCTCCTCGTCCCGCTCGGGCTCCAGCTCCAGGGTAGGCCGTCGGTCTCGTCGGCGCACCTCGTCGATGCACAGGTTGCGCACCGTCAGGGTGGTTGCCGCCTCGGCCTGTTCAGCATTTGCGAGTGCATCTGCCCGTGGCCACAAGCGGCAGAAAGCCTCTTGCAGGGCATCGTCGGCATCCTCCTCGTCGGGCAGGAATTGCATGGCCAGCCGCCTGAGCCGCTTCCTCATGTGGGTAAAGATGGATATGAGATGTTCTTCGCTCATGAATGGTGATGGAGAGAAGTGTTTGCGGTTTTACTTTTTGTTCTTCTGCACCAGTTGCAGCACCTCCTTTTCGCAAGGGCAATCTTTGAAGGATTCAAACCCGACTTCTTGAAGGGAAGATGGCAGGCTTACGCTATAGAGATTCGTACAATGGGAAAATGCAATATTACCAATGCTCTCCATGCCTTGTGGCAACTCTATGGCGACTAATTTTTCGCATTCGAAGAAAGCCCCGAATGCCAACTTTTTGCCTCCACCCTTCAGACTGGCGACATTCAGATTCCGGCAATAGCTAAAGGCATATTCTCCGATGGAGTCAACGGAGGATGGAATGGTGATTATCCATAAATTGGGGCATTGGCGGAAAGCATCTTCGCCGATGACTTTGATTCCCTCGGGCAGGGATAGGGTGGCCATGGGGACTCTGTTCCCTCCGAATGCTCCTTCTCCAATGTGGGTGATACCTTCGGGAAAGACTGTCGAGCCACATCCCAATACCAACGTCTTGCCGTCTTTGGTGAGGAGGGCATTGCTGCCGGCGGGGGAAGAGTAAAGGGGGTTTCCCTCATCTACCGTGATTGACACTAGTTCTTCGCAATTGAAGAAGGCATAATTCTCGATTTTGGATACCGTCTTGGGCAGATGCAGGCTATGTATGGGCATACCCGTAAATGCCTGTTCGACAATGGTCTCTATGCCTTCTACGATACGGGTTCCGGCACAGGCCGTTACCAAGGTGTTGGTTGCCGTTTCGACGATGGCATTGCATGCAGAGCGCGAATCGTATCGGCTATTCCCTTCCTCTACCGTCAATGATTTCAGTTGGTTGCATCCCCGGAACAGATTGCCATATCTATATCCAATCTCTTTGACATTTTTAGGTATGACGATTGATGTCAAGGAGGTACAATTCCAAAATACATACCCTCCAAGATATTCGAGCGATTGGGGCAGGGAGATGGACTTCAGATAGTAACATCCTGCAAAAGCCCCGTCCTCAATCCGCTTGACTCCTTCCGGTATTGTGATGCTTCCCATATTCAGGCAATAGGCAAAGGCTGCATCGCCAATGGTCGTGACACTGGAGGGGATGGCAGAACCGTCACATCCTGCAACGAGTGTGTTGCTCTCCGTTTCGATGATGGCATTACAATTGTCCCGTGAGTCAAATTCTTTATTGGCCGGATCCACAGTGATGCTTTTCAGGTTGGGGCAACTGCCGAATATGTTCCATCCGATGTCTTCTATGGATGCAGGAATCCGTACCGATTGCAAGTTGGTGCAGCAGATGAATGCCTCTTCACCAATAGCCCACACTCCTTCATCGATAATCAGGTGTTTGATGTCGGTGTTGCCGGCAAACCCTTTCTTGCTGATGTTGCCTACGTTGTACCTTTTCCCTTCGTATTCGACGAATGCAGGAATATGAAGTACCGAGTCTGCCTCGTTGGCAAGGTACGAAGCCAGTTTCCTGGAGATGTGGACATCGTCATCTGAAAGGCTGTGGACTACGCACTCGAATCCGTTGGCAACGAAGGTGCGTGTCCCCTTCATCTCGAACGTCCCCTCTTTGTCCTTTACCGAGTTGATGCCGAAGGGGATGGAGAAGTCGGGATGGGTGCGGCGTTCGCGCGTCACCGTCACCTCGTCCGATGGGTACATCACGGTGCGGGAGAATGTGAAGTCGGGTTCTCCCTGACGCCCCTTGATGGTGATGTTCATCGAATCGCGGCCGTCCTTGATGGTCACCCGCTCAAGGTTCAAGAAGGTGGATTCCTGCGACACCTCCTGTTGTGCAAAGGCATGGGCGGCACTTGTCAGCAGCCATGCGGAAAGTATGATGCTCTTTCTGCTCATAAGTCTCTCTCTTTTGTTTGTGAAGTGTTCCTTTCTATAAGGCTAAACGATAAACCTCCCTATTTGTAACAGAGGGAAAGTGTTTTTTTTTCTTTTGTGCAAATATACGCATAAATGGGGATTTATAATCTTATAGAAATAAAAATGTGAAATAGCTCTTTGTTACTTGACGTGAATTCAATATAAGGAATAGAAAGAGAAATTGCCATAAGTAACTAAATTGAGTGTTTTTAATATCCCTTTTGTAATTATTACGCCTAATTTACTTTCGATCTGTCAGTTGTAATAGTGTATATACGGAGGACAAAAGTAATATATATGCAGAAAATCATGGGATTTTCCCCTCGATATTGTATAATTATACAGAAAACAAGGCTTTAAAAACTCCTTATTGGGAAGTAAAAAAATAGGGAAAAATGTTTTTTGGGGATTAACCTTTGTCATGTTACGCTTAAGTCTTATTTTTGTAACGCTTAAGTCTGACCGAACTATCTCTTAAGTCTAGCTAAATAACTCTTAAGCTTGGCCAAATAACTCTTAAGTTTGGCCCAAGCACTCTTAATCTTTGTCGGATAACTTATGGACTTGGTCCGGTAATGCCCTGTTTTTGCAGTATGAGGCACTATTTCAAGCAGATAGGAATGTTTTTTACGACTCTTTAATTTCTATTTTCCTTAAAAAATAGACAAGAAAAAACGGCCCTATCGATTTGGATGTCTGATAGATGGACGAATTTTGACCTCAAATCCTTCGTGTATTTAGAAATCCCTGTACTCCTATACGGAAATACAGGATTCTCGCGTAAAGAATATGCAGTTTTGACAAAATGTAAGTAGTGAATGCTTTCGCTTATTTATATCGAACTAATATAACGTGAGTTCGATATAAGGAGCAGAGTAACTACAACTCCTCCCCTAAATTAGGGGAGGTGTCGCTTTGCGACGGAGGAGTGTGTAATAATCAGTGCTTTACAAAACACACTCCCTCCCCCTACGGGTACTCCCTCTAACTTAGAGGGAGAGCTTTAGTTACCACTGAAACGTTAAAATACACTATACCGAATTGTGTACAAAGATTAGCTAACTTAGAGGGAGAGTTTTAGTTACTTTGTACCCGAAGATTTTTATATCGAACTCACGTTAATATAGGTTTACGCCCCATTATTTGTTGGGATAGGAGAGAATCCTGCACTATGGAGAATTTGGACAATAAGAAGGCAATTAACCTATTATGTGTAACCTTGAAACCTGTCGAAGCGTTAAATAGAGTGGTAAAACGAAAAAAAGGAAGGAAAGATTTGTCAGACTCTGAAATCTTTTATTCCTTTGCGTATCACTATAAGATAATAAGAATAAAAGATATGGAGACATCAACAGGTAAGCCCTATGTGGTGGGCATGGATATAGGTGGAACAAACACCGTGATGGGCATCGTGGACCAGCAGGGAAACATCCTGGCGACCGATGCGGTGAAGACGGGACAATATGAGCAGGTGGAAGAGTATGTGGAGGCCGTGTGTGCCAAACTGATTCCGCTGATTGAGGAGCATGGCGGTGCGGAGAACTTCCGCGGCATGGGCATCGGTGCACCGAATGCCAACTATTATCGCGGCACCATTGAGCAGGCTCCGAACTTGCCATGGAAGGGCATTGTGCCACTGGCCGAGATGTTCAGACAAAAAATAGGGATTCCCGTGGCAATGACCAACGATGCCAATGCCGCAGCATTGGGAGAGATGACCTACGGGGCGGCTCGTGGGATGAAGGATTTCATTATGATAACCTTGGGTACGGGGGTAGGAAGCGGTATTGTGATTAACGGACAGATGGTGTATGGCCACGACGGGTTTGCCGGTGAACTGGGCCATGTGTGTGTAGACCGTTCGCCCGAAGCACGCCAGTGTGGATGTGGTCGGCGCGGATGCCTGGAGACCTATTGTTCTGCTACGGGTGTGGCACGTACGGCCCGCGAGGTGATGGGCGAGGAGTTGACCTCGAAAGAGGTATATGATGCAGCGGTGAAAGGTGATGAACTGGCCTTGGAGATTTTTCGCCGTACGGGTGAAACGTTGGGGCGTGCGATTGTTGACTTCATCGCGTTCAGCAGTCCCGAGGCTATCATCCTTTTCGGAGGTCTCACCAAAGCGGGTGATTACCTAATGCGTCCTCTCCGCGAGGCGGTAGATGCTTACGTGATGTCTATCTATAAAGGAAAAGCGCGTATCCTGCTGTCCGAACTTAAGGATGCTGATGTTGCCGTTCTTGGTGCAAGCGCTCTTGGATGGGAGGCTGGGTGACAATAAAAAATGCGGCTTGTTTTTTCAGAAAAGCAAGCCACATATGGGTGAAATGCAAGCCGCACTTTTTCAAATGCGGCTTGCATTTTTTTATTCCTTCGTTGGAATTGTTTTTTCGGGCACCAACAATTATTTATTCTCTTCCTTCAAGGGATTCCAACCCTGTGCCTTCAGCTCAAATTCCTGTCCGTCGCGGGTGATGAGGCCGCATCCCAACTCCTCTTTCGTGATGTGTCCAATGAGTTTAACCCCCTCCATTTTCGACACCTTTTCGTGGTCTGCGATGGGTACGGTGAAGAGTAGTTCGTAATCCTCACCTCCGTTCAGTGCGCAGGTGGTTACGTTCATGTTCAGCTCTTCAGCCATCACTGCAGTTTGGTAATCAATGGGCAAGTGCTCCTCGTAGATGCGGCATCCTACATGGCTTTGGGTGCAGATGTGTATCAGTTCGCTGGAAAGGCCGTCGCTGATGTCTATCATGGCTGTAGGTTTCACGCCTGCTTCTGCCAATTGGCGAATGATGTCGCGACGGGCTTCAGGTTTCAATTGGCGTTCAAGCAGGTATTCTTTCCCGGCAAAGTCGGGTTGCACCTCTTTTTGTCCCTTGAATACAGCCTTCTCACGCTCGAGCAGTTGCAATCCCATGTAAGCAGCTCCCAAATCGCCGGTTACACAGATGAGGTTTGTCTCCTTGGCTCCGTTGCGATAAACGATGTCCTCTTTCCTTGCCTCGCCAATGCAGGTGATGCTGATGGCCAAGCCGGTGAGGCTGCTGGTGGTGTCGCCTCCGACAATGTCCACGCCATGCTGTTCGCAAGCCAGGCGGATACCGTCGTAGAGGTCCTCCATATCCTCTATGCAAAATCGCTTGCTCAGTGCCAGCGACACGGTGAGTTGGCGTGGTGTGCCGTTCATGGCATAGATGTCGCTCAGATTCACCATGGCAGCCTTGTATCCAAGGTGCTTCAAGGGCACGTAAGTGAGATCGAAGTGCACTCCCTCCATCAGCATGTCGGTGGTGACCAGCACTTCGTGTCCTGCTGGGTAACCCATCACGGCACAATCGTCGCCTACACCATAGTGCGATGATTTGTTTACGAGTTTGATGTCTTCTGTCAGTCGGCGGATAAGACCGAATTCGCCGAGTGTAGATATTTCAGTTCTGTTCTGTTCGTTCATTATTGGATCGTTTAAAAGACAAAGTTTAAAGTACAAGGTTCAAAGTTTGAAAGGTTGGTGTTCGCATAGTTTTCTTGAACCTTAACTTTTAATTTTTTAATTTCTCACTGTATCATCTCTCTCATAATGGTCGTCATGCGTGGTTGGGCGGCATCGGCAGCACGTTGTACATCTTCGTGGTTCACTTCCACAATCTTGCCTTCCACGCCAAGGTCGGTGATAACGGAGATTCCGAATACTTTCATACCGCAATGGTTTGCTACAATCACTTCGGGTACGGTGGACATGCCTACGGCGTCGGCTCCCCAACGGGCAAACATGCGGTACTCGGCCGGTGTCTCGTAGGTGGGACCTTGTGTTCCTATATATACACCCTCGCGTACGGTAATGCCATGAGTCTTTGCAATCTCTTTGGCACGGGCAATGAGGGTGCGGTCATAAGCTTCGCTCATATCCGGGAAGCGGGGACCGTAGCTAATGTTCTTTCCACGCAAGGGGTGCTCAGGGAAGAAATTAATGTGGTCGGTGATAATCATTAGGTCGCCAATCTCGAAGGTTGGATTGGTGCCACCGGCAGCGTTAGAGACGAAGAGGGTCTTGATTCCCAATTCGCGCATGACTCTGACAGGGAAAGTTACCTCCTTCATGGTATAGCCTTCATAATAGTGGAAACGTCCCTGCATGGCCATGATATTCTTACCTCCCAAACGGCCGAATATCAAACGGCCGGAATGTCCTTCAACGGTTGAAACAGGAAAGTTGGGTATTTCCTTGTAGTCAATTACGTAAGTATCCGTCAACTCATCCACCAATTTCCCCAGTCCGCTGCCCAAAATGACGGTGGTTTCAGGGACGGTGTGCATCTTTGCTTTGATGAAGGATGCTGTTTCTTGAATTTGCTCTAACATATTTGATGATGTTTTCGTTGAAATTTTCTTGTTGGTTTTGTAGAATCTTTATCTCCACGGGCAGGACGTAGATGGATTTCTTCAACTCCTCATCCAGTTGCGGATGGCCGATAAGGCGGGTGGCATCCTTTTCCGTAGTGATGATGAGTTTTTTGTTTCCCTCCATCTGCTCAAAGCGTTGCTTGACAAGTTGTAAGTCTTTGGCGGTAAAGGCGTGGTGGTCGGGGAAACTCACGGAGTCGGTATTCGAAGTGTAGTTTTCCAAATCCTGCTTGAGTTGTTCGGGCGAGGCTATACCAGTCAGTAGCAGGACTTTTTCGTCTTTCTCTAAACTATTGAGTGGGCGAGGGGACTCTTCGTGGTCAAGTGGAGTCAACTCGCCATACGTGAGAGTGGAGAAATACAGCTTCTGATAAGGGTATAAATCCATCTGTTTGCTGATAATACGGTAGTCTATCGGCTTGATGTTGTGCGGACGTTTGGTGACGATGACGATGTTGGCTCTTTTCTTCCCTCTCGCCGGTTCGCGCAAGCGGCCGGCAGGTAACAAAGCATCTTCGTCAATCATGCGGTGGTAATCCACCAACAGAATACTGATGCCTGGCTTTACATAACGGTGTTGGAAGGCATCGTCCAACAACACCACCTCCACTTCGGGTGTGATGTGGGAATCACAGAGTTGTTCGATACCGTTACATCGGTCGGCATCTACGGCAACGTGTATTTCGGGAAATTTCTGCTTCATCTGATACGGCTCGTCACCTATCTGGGTGATGATCGTTTCGGGCGTCGCCAATACGTATCCTTTAGACTTTCGCTTATACCCCCGACTGAGGACGGCTACTTGAAATTCCTGCTTTAGCAATTTTATCAGATACTCTGTGTGGGGTGTCTTGCCTGTACCGCCCACGGTGATATTGCCAATACAGATGACTGGCACATCAAAGCTATGTGAGCGGATAATCTTCCAATCAAACAGTTTGTTGCGAAAGTTTACCCCCACTCCATAGAGGAAGGATAAGGGATAAAGCCATTTATGTATCTTGATATGGTCGTTTCCCATTTCTTGTAGCTTGGATTAGATGTTTGGATAAAAGCCCATGTGTGCTTGTATGGGCGATGCTTGTTTCAGTCGCTGGATAACATGCAGATAATGGTAGAATTCGCCAGTGTTCTTCCTGAGTCGGGCATTGATGTATTCGTCTTTTCCTTTCTGTAGCAATGCAGTGAAGGGATCGGTTTCTTCGGGATAGTCGGCCACGGTGTAGTGTTCGAGCCCGGCTTTCTCCGAGGCGGCTTTCAGAGCTTCGTTTATGCCGCCTAATTGATCTACCAATCCCAATTCTTTGGCCGTTGCACCTGTCCACACACGGCCTTCAGCCACTTGGCGGATGGCATCTTCACTCATTCCTCGTCCGTCGGCACAACGTTTTACAAACAGGGCATATCCTCTTTCTACATTCTTCTGAATGATGTTCTTTTCTCGTTCGCTCATGGGACGGATGGGGAAATTCATGTCGCTGTGTGGGTTTGTTTTGACCACATCAATGTCGAGACCTATTTTGTCAGTCAGGAGTCCTTCAAAGTTGGGTACCATGCCGAAGATGCCTATCGAGCCAGTTAGCGTAGTGGCTTCAGCAAAGATACTGTCTGCGGCACACGAGATGTAGTATCCGCCCGAAGCGGCCATGCTTCCCATGGAGACGATGACAGGCTTCTCGGCCTTCAACTTAACCACTTCATTCCATATTTGTTCAGAAGCAAAGGCACTTCCTCCTGGAGAATTTACGCGTAAAACCACAGCCTTGACATTGGCATCTTCGCGTAGGCGGCTGAGGTCTTTCACTACGGTGTTTCCGTCGATTCCACCGGTTTCTCCAGGGATTGCCGCCATGGTGTTGTCTGTGATGTCTCCCGTGGCGTAATACACAGCAATGGTGTTATTCCCCTTGGTGATGGGCATTTTCGTTTGAACGACATTTGTCATTTCTGTAATGCCGAGTGTCTGCAACGGTTTGTCAAGAGCAGTATCGGTCAGTTGCTTCAAGTATATTTTCACGCCATCTTTATAGCTTAGTGTGTCGGCCAATTTTGCATCGATGAATGTTTGGGCTGCTTCCATGGCAATCATTTGGTCTGCATATTCGTTTAATTGCTTGACAGTGAGGTCTCGGGAGACTGCCACATCTTCATTCATTCGATTCCAAATGGAGTTCAGGTAGACACTTGTCTGCTCGCGACTGGCCTCGCTCATTTGGGTAGAAATGAAAGGTTCTACTGCCGACTTGTAAGTACCCACCTTGAAAATCTGTACTTCCACACCGGCCTTGTCCAACAATCGTTTGAAGAATATAGGGCTCTCGCTCAGTCCCGTCCATTCAATGCTGCCTTGTGGATTTAGCATCACCTTGTCGGCAACACTGCACAGATAGTACTCTTTCTGAGTGTAATTGTCTCCGTATGCCACCACGAACTTCCCACTTTCTTTGAAATCGAGCAAAGCCCGGCGAACTTCCTCCAGAAAAGCTACGGGTATGTCCATATAATAACCTGCCTCGAGGTAAATCCCTCGTATATTGATATTTTCTTTGGCTTGTTTGATAGAGGACAATATCTCATTCAACCCCATGTTGCTATACTCTTCGCCCATCAGCATTGCGAAGGGATCCTCTATGCTGCGCTCCTCAATGGGCTTGTTCAACTTGATGGTCAGAATGGAGTTCGGCTTCACCTGCACGACCTCCTTGGAGGAAGAAGCTGCCACGATTCCTATCAGGAGGATGAAACTCAAAACAAAAAATATCCCCCCTGCCAACACAAGGCCCGTGACGGTTGCTAATGTGAATTTTAGAAAATCTTTCATGCTTGTCTCTTGCTATATTGTGACTATACCCTATAATAATAGCCGCAAAGGTAACGATATTTTTTGTATATAGCAGATGAAAACCTAATTATATTGTAAAAAACTCATCCTTCCCTCTTTTTTTATTTCCCCTCCCTGCAAAATATTTCTCCCCCGTTCGGAAAAACATTTTTCCCTGTCCGGGAAAAACATGCCCCTCTTTGCCCTCTTTTTCCCCTCCCGCGCGCGTATATATATATAATAAGGTGTAATCATTCCATTCTCTTCTTTTCCCTTTTCTCTTGTTCTGCTGATTTTATGTTATAGAACATAT
>JAFWYQ010000065.1 GCA_017517605.1 Bacteroidaceae bacterium | reverse complement strand
CCACGATAGAATTTTTTGTAGTGGTATTTTTGCATTACTATTTTCCTTAAATCTTCGATTTTGTATGCAAATTGTATGTTATAAATTTGTGAGTTAATTGCGAAATGCACAAGTAATAAATTGATAATTAAATAGATATTTGAGGTTGGCAAATCAAGAGCTTCTTTACCACAAGAAAAGGATAAACTTATGTTCCTTTGTTTTTATGTCTAAAAAACAATCGTCCTGTTGTCTCAGGACCTCTATACTCCCGTGTTCTCGCCCCCAAAATGTATATTTATGCAGTTTTAGAGGCGATTCACCCCTTATTTCTGCATAAAACCATAAAAAACGTGGAGTTTTTTGTATATTATTACATTTTTATTTGTACTTTTGCGACTCATTTGGAATAAATATACAAAATGAAGAAGAAAACAAACAGACTTGACACCATCAAAATGCTGATTTCGAGCAGAGAAATATGCAGCCAGGACGAATTGCTGGAGTTGCTGAAACGCGAAGGCTTGGGAGTGACCCAGGCAACCCTCTCTCGCGACCTGAAACAGTTGAAGGTGGCCAAAGCTTCAAGCATGACAGGAAAATATGTATACGTGTTGCCCAACAGCACAGTATACCGCCGATTGCCAGAAAAGGACAGCCCCGTGCAGGAGATGATGAAATACACGGGATTCGTCTCCATCAACTTCTCGTCCAACATTGCTGTCATCCGCACCCGACCGGGATATGCCAGCAGTCTGGCATACGACATCGACAACCACGAGTTGAACGAGATTGTAGGAACCATCGCTGGAGATGACACCATCATGTTGGTCATCAGCGAGGGAGTGACACACGACCAAGTGCGACACGCCCTGCACCCCATCATTCACAATCAGATTTGAGACTGTCAGATAGGAGTGACTAATAATTAAGGTAAAAGAATCAATACATATATATAATTATAAAAATGGAAAACGAACCCATTATAGACGTAATGGTGGCCGATGCCTCACACGAGGTGTATGTGGACACCATTCTGGAGACCATCACGGCCGCAGCCAAAGTGCGCGGTACGGGTATTGCCAAACGTACCCACGAGTATGTGGCACAGAAGATGAAGGAGGGCAAGGCCATCATCGCTCTTTGTGGTGACGAGTTTGCCGGATTCTGCTACATCGAGAGTTGGGGCAACAAACAGTATGTGGCGAACTCGGGACTCATCGTGGTGGAGAAATTCCGCGGACAGGGACTGGCCAAGCGCATCAAGAAGGCCGCCTTCACACTGAGCCGCCTGCGCTGGCCACACGCCAAACTGTTCGGCCTCACCAGTGGTGGAGCGGTGATGAGAATCAACACCGAACTGGGATATGTGCCCGTACCTTTTGCCGAGCTGACAGACGACGAAGCCTTTTGGCGCGGATGCGAGGGATGCTGCAACCACGACGTACTGGAGCGCACCGGACGCCGCTATTGCATCTGCACGGCGATGCTGTATGACCCGGAGAAGAAGATGAAAAGTGAAGAATAAATAAAAACGATATGGAAGCAAAGAAAAAAGTAGTAGTGGCCTTTAGTGGAGGCCTCGACACCTCATACACGGTGATGTATCTGGCCAAGGAAAAGGGTTACGAAGTGTATGCCGCCTGTGCCAACACCGGCGGTTTCAGCCCCGAACAGTTGAAAGCCAACGAAGAGAATGCCTACAAGTTGGGCGCAGTGAAATATGTGACCCTGGACGTGACAAAGGAGTATTATGAGAAGTCGCTGAAGTATATGGTGTTCGGCAACGTACTCCGCAACAACTGCTACCCCATTTCGGTAAGCTCGGAGCGCATCTTCCAGGCATTGGCCATCGCACGCTATGCCCGCGAAATTGGTGCCGATGCCATTGCTCACGGTTCGACCGGTGCGGGCAACGACCAGATCCGTTTCGACATGACTTTCCTCGTGATGGCTCCGGGTGTGGAAATCATCACCCTGACACGCGACGGCAACCTCACCCGTCAGGAAGAGGTGGACTACCTGAACAATAACGGATATTTTGCCGACTTCACCAAACTGAAGTACTCGTACAACGTGGGCATCTGGGGCACCAGCATCTGCGGTGGCGAGATTCTCGACAGCACACAGGGATTGCCCGAGAGCGCTTACCTGAAGCACCCCACCAAAGAGGGTACAGAGCTGCTGAAGCTCGGTTTTGAGAAGGGCGAACTTGTATCAGTCAACGGTAAACGCTACGAGGACAAGATTGAGGCCATCCAAGCCGTAGAGGAAATAGGTGCTGCATACGCCATCGGCCGCGACTGTCACGTGGGCGACACCATCATCGGCATCAAGGGTCGTGTAGGCTTCGAGGCTGCAGCCCCTATGCTCATCATCGGTGCACATCGCTTCTTGGAGAAATATACTCTGAGCAAGTGGCAACAGTACTGGAAAGAGCAGGTGGCCAACTGGTATGGAATGTTCCTGCACGAGAGCCAATACCTGGAGCCCGTCATGCCCGACATCGAAGCCATGCTCACCAGCAGCCAGCGCAATGTGACCGGTGAGGTGACTTTGGAACTCCGCCCCTACAGTTTCCAGACCATGGGAGTGGATTCTCCGAACGACCTTGTGAAGAACAAGCTCGGCGAGTATGGCGAAACAGCCAAAGCATGGAGCAGCGACGATGCCAAGGGATTCATCAAGGTAAGCTCTACCGCCCTGCGTGCCTACTATCTGGCACATCCTGAGGAGGAGAGGTAAAGCCCCCCACAAGGGGATGTGTCAAAATTCTCTTTTCATTGAACACAGAGACACGGAGACACAGAGATTTTCAAAATAACAAGAATTTTATACGAATCTAATTATGGACAAAAAATTTGTTCTATCAACAACAGACAAGAAAATTGCCGGTGTTTGCGGCGGTCTTGCCGAATATTTCAATATCGATTCACTAATTATCCGCATCATCTTCGTAGTATTGCTCATTGGCGGTTCACTAGGTTTATGGGCCTATCTACTCCTTTGGATATGCGCTCCAAACAGAGATAAGGCATGATAAAAATAGGAATACTTGGAGCAGCCGGATATACGGGTGGTGAACTCATCCGCCTGCTGATCAATCATCCCGAAGCGGAGATTGTGTTTGCCAATAGCGAGAGCAATGCCGGCAATCTGGTGGCCGATGTACACGAAGGTCTGTTGGGCGACACCGACTTGAGATTTACCGACGAAATGCCTTTTGACAAGGTGGATGTCGTCTTCTTCTGCTTCGGTCACGGCAAGAGCGAACAGTTCTTGAAGGAGCACGAGATACCGGCCAATGTGAAGATTATCGACTTGGCACAAGATTTCCGTTTGAAAGGCAATCACGACTATGTGTATGGCCTTCCCGAAATCAACAAGGCACAGATTGCCCAATGCCAGCACCTGGCCAATCCTGGTTGCTTTGCCACCTGCATCCAGCTCGGATTGTTGCCCGCTGCCAAGCACGGACTGATTCAGCACGATGTGGCCGTCAATGCCATCACCGGTTCTACGGGTGCCGGACAGAAGCCTGCGGCCACCACACACTTCTCGTGGCGAAGCGACAACTTCTCTGTCTACAAGCTCTTCACTCACCAGCATTTGCACGAGATTTGCGAAACACTGAACACCCTGCGTCCGGCAGATGCTCCTGAAGTGGTGGATACGCTGAACGAGGGATTCGAGGTGGCTGACGACAAAGTGACCATCGACTTCATCCCTTATCGTGGCGACTTTGCCCGTGGTATCTTCTGCACTGAAGTGATTACACTTGACAAACCTGTTGACAAAGAAGAGGTGGCAGCTCTCTACAAGGAGTTCTACAAGGATGCCGCCTTCACTCACTACAGCGACAAGGCCATCGACCTGAAACAGGTGGTGAACACCAACAAGGCACTGGTACATGTGGATGTGTTCGGCCGCAAAATCGTCGTCACCTCCATGATTGACAATCTGCTGAAGGGTGCCGTCGGTCAAGCTGTTCAGAACATGAACATCATGTTCGGATTGGACGAGAGAAGCGGTTTGAATCTCAAGCCAAGTGCATTTTAAATTTTAGAACACAGAGACACGAAGACACAGAGTAAAAAACTCAGTGTCTCTGTGCTCCGCAAAAATAAAAGAAGTATGAACTTATTTGACGTTTACCCCCTTTTCGACATCAACATTGTCAAGGGAAAAGGTTGCCACGTGTGGGACGAACAAGGGCAGGAATACCTCGACCTGTATGGCGGACATGCCGTTATCAGCATCGGTCATGCACACCCCCACTATGTGGAGATGATCAGCAATCAGGTGGCCACACTTGGTTTCTACAGTAACTCAGTCATCAACAAGATACAGCAACAGGTGGCCGAACGCTTGGGACGCATCTCGGGCTACGAGGACTACAGCCTGTTCCTTATCAACAGCGGTGCCGAGGCCAACGAAAATGCCTTGAAACTGGCATCGTTCCACAACGGGCGCACCCGTGTGCTCTCAGCACAAAAGGCTTTCCACGGACGTACTTCATTGGCCGTGGAGGTGACAGCCAATCCCAACATCATTGCTCCCATCAATGCCAACAACCATGCCACCTACTTGCCGTTGAACGACCTGCAGGCCTGGGTGGCAGAGATTGAGAAGGGCGACGTGTGCGCCGTCATCGTAGAGTGCATCCAAGGTGTGGGTGGCATCCGCATGGCGACTCCCGAATTCTTGGAGGGACTGCGCGAGGCCTGCGACCGCACGGACACCGTACTTATCTGCGACGAGATACAGTGTGGCTATGGCCGTAGCGGCAAGTTCTTTGCCCACCAGCACCTGGGCGTAAAACCCGACATGATAACCGTGGCCAAAGGTATTGCCAACGGCTTCCCCATGGGCGGTGTGCTCATCAGCCCCAAGTACAAGGCTATCTACGGGCAGTTGGGTACGACCTTCGGAGGCAATCACTTGGCCTGTGCAGCAGCTCTTGCTGTGATGGACGTGATGGAACAGGAGGATTTGGTTGCCAACGCAGCCCGCGTAGGCGAATACCTGATGACCGAACTGAAGCAGATTCCCCAAATCAAGGAGGTACGCGGACAAGGTCTGATGATTGGTATGGAATTTGAACATCCCATCAAGCAGCTGCGCCTCAAGCTGTTGAAGGAGCAACATGTATTCACTGGTGTAAGCGGCACCAACGTCATCCGCCTGCTCCCGCCTCTCTGCCTCAGTATGGACGAAGCCAAGGAGTTTATCACCAGATTGAAAGCTGTTTTGTAGCATTTTTGGCTAAAAAATATTAATTATCATAAGGTTCTCTTACACGGAGAACCTTATTTATTTATATTTGCACCTCAATTGGTGTAAAGAAAAGAGAATATAACAATTATAAATATCAAAACTATGAAGAAAAAACTACTTACTATCTTAGGATGCATGACCTTTGGTTCGGCCATGGCACAGACTGACCTTCCCCGTGTGGAGGTATTCGAAGCACAGGGTGCTGTGTTCGATTCTATTCCAGGTTCATTTGTACAGGGTGTATCGTACAACGGAGAATGGGCTGTGGGGCATGGTACAGAATATACCCAACACTCGTTCATCTGGAACAGAACTACTGGTGAATACAGTCTCATTACCGGTTCATACATGGATTTGGCATATGCCTATGGTGTATCAAATGACGGAACAGTTGTTGGTGCATTCTGTAAGGACGTGTATGCAAAAGACGACAGTCTGGGATGCATGATTCCTGGAATATGGAAAAATGGAGTGTGGACTGAGCTTCCCATGGAAAACAAATTTACCCCTGTCGAAGGATTGGATGCCAGCGTAAATGGTGAGGCCTGCTTTATCTCCGGCGATGGTGCCTACATAACTGGATATATAAAAAGCCCTACATTCATACGTAATTTCTATGACGAGACAGGAGAATTGATTGAAACAAGAGAACGAGTTCCTCTGTGGCGTCCTGCAATTTGGACAAAGAAGTCTGATGGTACATACAGACTGGAACGTAAACTTTCTACCATGCCCACAGGTGATGAATTGCAGCAAGGCATTTTTTCACGCTACGGATCTTCTCAAGATGCCTCTGTCATCTCTGTAGTTGCCGACCACCCGACAGGTTGCCGCTCTCCGGCCGTATTTGTTGGTGGTGAATTGATTCGTATCTACGGTAAGGAAGATATTGATATTTGGTCAGAAGAAACACAATACTTCTACGACGGTGTATCTGTCACTGTAAGCCCCAACGGCAAGTATGTGCCAGGATATTTTTCGCCAACAGGAGATAGCAGTAGCGATTTTGCTTTCGTATATGACACAGAGACAAAAGTTGTGGAAGAACTCGAAGGTTGGGCTGCAGCCACTGTAGCAATGAATGATGGTGCCTTGTTCGGTTTCGACGGTTATATAGGCAATGCACTTTACCGCACAGCCGACAAGTCTTTCAACGGCACATTGGCCGACTATCTGGACTTGTACTACGGTGGCTACAACGGAAACTTGCCTCAGACCATCTTTTCTGTGTCAGGCGACGGTAAGACCATCGGTGGCTGGTACGCTGTAGCCGATGCTATCGGTGCCGTTTCATACCCCAGCATCGTGGTATTGAACGGCGAACCCAATGCCGAGCCTGACCACATTACTGAGTGGAAAAACGACCAACGTACTGTCCTTGTACTTGGCAACGAAGTGGTAGCCCCCACAGCCGTAAAGGTAGAGTTGTTCAGTGCACAAGGCACCCTGCTTGGCAGTGCAGCAACTGACCGCATCGTGCTTGATGGCACACAAGGCGTTGTAATCGCCAAGGCCACCTACGAAGACGGCAGAGTAGAAATAAAGAAAGTGAGTGTGAAATAAACCCTTTCTGTCATTCTGAACGTAATCGAAGGATCTATGGTGGCAGAACAATCTGCCACCATTTCTTGTTACACAATAAAAAGAAAAAAAGACGCTGAAAAAGCTGCTTCATGTACAACCATATACAAGGTACAATTAGCTATAAGCAATAAGTGACAGGTTGAAGATAAGCCTTGAACCTTTTACAAGAAATTACCCATTATTAAATAAAATCAAAAGCAATATGAAAAAGTACATCTGCACCGTATGCGATTGGGTTTACGACCCCGAAGTGGGCGACCCTGACAGTGACATCCAACCCGGCACCGCCTTCGAAGACATCCCCGAAGATTGGGTATGCCCCGTCTGTGGAGTAGGAAAGGATTCGTTTGAGGAAATGAATTAAGTGAAGAATGAAGAACGAAGAGGGAGAATCATAGTGTACAGACTATTTGATTCTTCCCTCTTCGTTCTTCATTCTTCGTTTTCTCCCCCCTTTTGGGGAATCCCGGAGGGGCTACTGTTTCTTCTCGCGCACATCAGTCTGGGCCTCTACGACGTTCACTACGTAGTCGCCCAACTTTTCACATTCGCCGATGATGTCCATGTAGTGAACACCCATCTGGTAGCCATATTCCTTGTTGTTTACATCGAGGATGTTCTGAGTCTTCAACTGGTTGCGGTAATTATTGATTTCCGTCTCGATGTTGAAGCTCTGGTTCACGTCCGTGTGCGTGGGGTTCTCCAACAAGCGAATCATCTGTTCCAATGCTTGATCGGTGAGGGCCATCATCTGCCCGATGCGTTCATACTGTTTCGGTGTGAAATCCTCCTTGCCGTTGTGCTTGCGGTTGAAGGTACGGGCCAAGTTGTAGCAACTGTCGCCGATACTTTCTATCTCAGTCACTTCGCGAAGCATGGCACGAATCTGCAATTTACTTTCAGAACTCAAACGGCCTTCGGAAACTTGATTCAGATAGTTGGCAATTTCCACCTCCATATTGTCACTGATGCTTTCGTATTTCTCGATACGGCTGAAGGTCTTGTTGAACTCGCTGCCATTCTCTTCGTTCATCAAACTACGCACCATGCTGAACATCTTCCGCGTACGCTGTGCAAAGAGATTGATTTCCTTGCGTGCCTGCAGAATGGAAAGCTCGGCCGTAGAGAGCATACCGCCCGAAATGAAGCGCAGGCGGAACTCCTCTTCTTCATCCTTCTTTGAAGGTATAATTGTGCACACAGTCTTTTCAATAAACTTCACAAACCAAATAAGGATAAGCACATTGCAGATGTTGAATGTGGTGTGGAAGGCGGACAACATCAAAGGAACAGCTACCTCTGTTTCAGTACTGCCCAACACGTTGTGAACAAACCATGTGATGCCACTTGTCAGAGGAGAGAATACGATAAGTACCCAAATGACTCCGAACACATTGAACATCAAGTGTGCCATAGCAGCCCGCCGTGCCTGTGTGTTACCTGTGATGGCGGCCAGGTTGGCGGTGATGGTGGTACCGATGTTCTCGCCCAACACCAAGGCGGCACCCAGTTCAAAGGATATCCACCCGTTGGCACACATAATCAGCGTGATGGCCATGGTGGCTGCCGAGGCCTGCACAATCATCGTCAGCACCGTACCAATGAGTACGAAGAGGATGACGGAGAAGAATCCCATGTCGGTATAGTTCTGCAGGAAGGCCAGCATTTCGGGGTTGTGCTTCAAGTCGGGCGCATTGCTCTGCAGCATGGAAAGTCCCATAAAGAGGAACGAGAATCCGAAGATAAACTCACCGATAGACTTCTTGTTGCTATTCTGCGCAAAGAGTACGGGGATGGCTCCAATGGCCAACAGAGGCAGGGCGTAATCGGCCAGACTTATCTTGAAACCAAGGATGGAGATAATCCATGCCGTCACCGTAGTACCGATGTTGGCACCCATAATCACACCGATGGACTGGGCCAACGTGAGCAAACCGGCATTAACGAAACTCACCACCATCACGGTAGTAGCTGATGACGATTGGATGAGCATTGTGATGAGCATACCTGTCAGCACACCGGTCACGCGGTTAGTGGTCATTGCCGTCAGGATGCTGCGCAAGCGGTCGCCGGCAAACTTCTGCAAAGCCTCACTCATAATCTTCATTCCATAGAGGAAGAGGGCCAACGAGCCTAACAGCTTCGCCAAATCATAGAATCCGTATTCCATACTGTTTTCTTCTGTTTTTTGATTAGGTTTATTACAGTCTTGTTACAAAATTGTGGCAAAAATAATAAAAAAACGTTTAACACCAACTATCAATGACTGATTTTTTGCGGTAAAGAACGTTGTGGAGTATGGAATACTATACAGCTTTCGTCTCCGTACTATACTCGTTACGGCCTGATACTATATTCGTTAAGTCCCCATACTATACTGCATAAAAACAAGATGCGGATGATGGACGTTGAAGATACGGTTCTTTCGCACTTGACATTTAAATCTTTCGCGCCCAACGTACATATCCAAACGGAAGCAAAAAACGGAAGTTATTCAAGTTTAGTTCGGACATAAGTCCTCATCAGTTTCACAGTCGCAAGTAGGAACTTGCGAAGGAGTTATAGGAGTTAAAGGAGTTACCGGCTCTTCGAGCCTAGGAGTTAGAGCCACCATACCTTAATGAAACAATCATAAGAGGTTTTATTCACTTCGTTCATCGAAAACATCTCTTAATTTTATATTTAGGTATGGTCGATGAGCGGAGCGACTGTGAAACTGATGAGAGCTTTGCTCGAACTAATAATAGTTTGGCAAATTATGCAAGCAATACATTTGGCTTTAACTCCTTTAACTCCAAGCGAAGCGATTTTTCGCTACCGCTCAAGGAAACTTCTCCTTTAACTCCTGATAGTTGAACTTGCGAAACTTAAATTGATCATAATCGTTTGTGTTTTTGATGGGTTTGTTAAACAAATAAGATTGCTATTCTTCCGCCTGTAAGAATGCATTCTTTGTGCACCAAGATTGCTATTCTTCCCGAAAGACAATGCAAAGATGCGACACGGGGGAAGCCATTTTGCACGACATTGCACAAGGCAGTCCGAGATTGCATAACCTTACGCAATTTTGCACAAATTAGTCTTGGAAACACTTGGTAATCAATAGAAAAATTACTATCTTTGTAAACAGAAACAGCCCACAGATAATAATGAAACGAGTTAGAACACAGAGGCACAGAAACACAGAGTTTTTCCCTTTTTCAGTGACAAATATATCTTCTCTGTGTCTTTGTGTTCTAAATAAATAATTGAGCGTTTGTATTATCGCTGAATAGTTACAATGAAACTTTAAACTCTTAACTTTAATTCTTTTACTCCACATGACTCACCGCTCATACGGAAAAAGTGAATTGGCCCAGCTTTACAATCCTCATTTAAGCATCAGTGCCGCCCGTCGCAAGCTGATGCAGTGGATTCACCTGCAACCACAGTTGATGGATGCCCTGCACCGCAGCGGCTTCTCCGATTCGATGCACACCTTTACCCCCTATCAGGTCATGCACACCGCCTCCTGCCACGCACGGTTGGTGCGCAGTTCGTGGATGACGGTTTCGGTTGACGAGGATTGGCACACGGATGAAACGGACTGAACGGAGTCGCACGGATTGTTTTCCTTTCCAATGAATCCGTGTTTGTCCGTATCATCCGTGTTTGTCTGTGTGCGATTGGATTCTTCTTGAACCATCTCGTCACTTGTAGCTCGTAGCTCATCACTCGTAGCTGATTGAGCCTCCTCCACAGGGGAGTTAGAGGGGTTCTCTTCTTCTCTCTTCTTTTCTTCTCTTTTCTTATTTACGTGCGCGGGCGCGAGGAAAACAGAGTTATCCCCTTTATTGTCAGCGGATTCTGATGTATTTATTTGTCTGGCTTTTGGTAGAGTTATGCCGCTCGTCGGCCGCTCGTCAGCCGCTGGTGGGACGATCGTCACCCGTCCGTCAGCATCTGTATGGAACAGTCCGAATCCATCCAATACGCGGTCAATCCGTTCTTTCGGAGTACGCCGGTTCTTCAGTGCCGTTAACCCCACTCGGACATAGCATCCGCCACCACGCGCCATCATTTCCATGATAGTCCAATAAATACCCAAGCCCGTGTAGCCCATTTCATCCTTCAACCTGAATACGCGAATATCATCGCTTGCATTCACATAATGTTTGAACCAGTTCATAATTTCATTTACAATTTACCATTTACAATGTACAATTTCATTACTTTCGCAGTGACTTGTCACTTACAGCTCGTCACTGGCTGCTGCAAAGTTCGGAATAGTTTCAAGAATGGTGTTCCCAAAATCCCGCAGTTTTGGGAACACTGTTAAAAAGATTAACCTATATAACAGAATATTAACTAAAAAACAGGTAGAAAAATGAAAGAAACGGTTTTTCAAAGTCCCCAATTGGGGAAAATCATTAGTGAAATTATCGAACGTGAACAATTGGTTCGTTATCTGCATGAAGAAGCACACATGGGACACACCACCATAGCCAAGCTAAAAAGGGGGAATTGAGTATGCGCACAATGATGCGTTTCCTGACCGCATTACATCAGTGTACCGATCAGGAAACGTTGGAAGAGTTTGTCATCCTTTGTCTGCGTCGCTTGCTTGATAGGGAGGAGGAATAATAGCGCCCTGCATCACATCGGCCGCATCATGCGCGAGGCCGGCTATGCCTCCGTCCGTCGTGGCAACCGCCGCGGATACATCGTCGTCCGCCTCGACAGCGAACGCATTGAAGCAGCTCGCAGGATGGCGGGGAGGGAATGAGGGGGGGGTGATGGATTGTTATTCGGAATTTTCTGCAAATTTACAGTAAATTCCGATAGGCTATTTCAAAATGTCAGTATTCATGAGGAATTGAAATAGTCCCATGATGATGATACCATCTGTATTGGTATATGTGGCAATGTCATCGCCGACTATGACTATTTTCTGAAAAGAGTCACTTATTTTTTTCAAAGATTTGAATTCTTGTTCACGCTTCTCTTCGGTGGGCAGTGCGTATGCAGATTGGATATAATATTTGTCTATCCCATTTGTGGCGATGAAGTCAACTTCATATTGTATGTATTGTGATTTGCCTTGGCGCATTTCACGTGATTCTATCACTCCGACATCCACCATATAGTCTCTCGCACGTAGTTCATTATAGATGATATTCTCCATGATGTGAGTAATCTCTTGTTGACGGAAATTTAGTCTTGCATTTCTAAGCCCCAAATCTACACAATAATATTTTCTGAATGATTTATAGTACTCTTTTCCTTTGATGTTAAACCGTAATGCCCCTTCGAAAAGGAATGAATCACAGATATAGTCAAGGTATTTTTTAACGGTTTCTTCGTTAATCTTGATGTTTCTGATGCTTTTCAACGAATTGGCCATCTTATTGGAATTGGAAAGGGAACCTATAGATGAACAGAGACCGTCTGCCAATGCTTCCAGTGCTATTTCATTTTCAATAGGATACCGATCTCTAATATCCGTCATGTAGGTCTTCCTCCAAAGTTCTTGCAGGTATGCAGCCTTTTGGAGTCGGGTCTTCCGGCGTCGCAGTCCGGGCATACCACCGTAAGTGTAGTATTCTTGCCACAGTTCTCTCAGGCTTTCTTCCCTTCCCGAACAGAACTCTTTGAAAGAAAAAGGATTGCAGCGTATCTCATGACCGCGGTCGCGGAAGATGGTACTGATTTCTTTGGAAAGCAGCTTTGCGTTACTTCCTGTCACGTACACATCCACATTCTCCTTATTACGCAGTCCGTTTACTAACTTCTCAAAACCCTCAACCTCCTGAATCTCATCGAGCATCACATAATAGGTTTTCGATGGGTTTGTAATTCTACTGTATAAATAATCCTTTAATTTATCTTTGTCAGTAAGTTCGCTCTGATTGTTTTCATCGTCCAAGTCGAGGGATACAATGATTATATCCTCTTCCGAAACCCCGTCAGCTATCAGGAAGTCTTTGTACAGACGTGTCAGTAGCCACGACTTGCCGCATCGTCTTGGTCCTGTCACCACTTTTACATCTCCGTTAAGCCGGCTGTCTATCAGCTTCTGAAGATAAATATCTCTTTGAACGTATTTTTCCATATACTTTTAATTATCTACTGCACAAATCTTGTTGTGTTATTCGGAATTTTCTGCAAATTTACAGTAAATTCCGAATCTGATAAAGGATATTCATTTTTTTTTGTAAATGGGGAGAATATTTTGTTTTTATGGGACATGATGCTTCCGTATTTTTTTAAGTAGTATACTCACCGCCTCGTTTTGCTGCACGACCTCATCCACACCCACTACCGCGTGCCCATCCCCGGCGAGCAGGCGGTGTTCCTCACCACCGCCGACATCGTGGCCCACATCAGCTATGCGCTGAAGACACCACCCGCCCTGCACCACATCGGCCGCATCATGCGCGAAGCTGGCTATGCCGCCGTCCGTCGTGGCAGCCGCCGCGGATACGTCGTTGTCCGCCTCGACAGCGAACGCATTGAGGCCGCACGGAGAATGGCGGGGAGGGAAGGAAGATAGTGAAGAGGGAAGAGTAAAGAATGGGGGCAAGGGGAGGCTGATGCAAACCGTAGGGGCGGGGTCCGCCCGCCCAATAAGGCATCGCACAACCATT
>JAFWYQ010000064.1 GCA_017517605.1 Bacteroidaceae bacterium | reverse complement strand
GTCGGCATACTCAGCCACATAGCGCAGACGACGGTACATCTGGTTGAGGTTTTCGGCCGAGAAGATAAACATCAGCCTGTCCTCGATGGAGCGGTGCTTGCGCAGGTATCGCACCGATTCGGCATACCGTTTCTGTTTCTCCTTCAACTCGGTTTGCAACTGCTTCATCTGCTTCTCCAGACGGGAGACTTCGGCATCGAGTTGCGCCATGTCCTGCTCAATGGTCTTGATATACTTCCTCCGTTCAGCCAGACGGCTGTTAATCAGATTCAAGTCGTTCAACTGGCTCTTCACATCCTTTTGTGTGGAGAGCAAGAGCGATTCGGATTGCTTGATTTGCTCCTGCAACTCGCCGTGTTTGCTCTTCAGTTCTTCAATCTTCTTGTTTGTCTGGGCAAAGGCGGGTGTGCAGAGGCAAGCTGCCAACAGGCATAGTAGGAGGAATGTGTGTTTCATATCAAGGGTCAGAGTGTCAACAATTGTTTCAATATGTCGGTTGCCGCCACCTCTTTATACCGTTTGGGGATAGTCAAAGGGGTGTATTCGGCCTTCGTGTCGCAACGCGAGAATTCAAATGAAGCCTTCATCGGCTTGGGAGTCCCCTGCAACGCGAGGTTCATACGAGTGGGGAACTGCTTTCCATCCAATGCAAGGAAGTGACCGTAAACCCAATTCAACTGGTAATCGTTTTCTTCCTTGAGGTTCACATGAATGCGCGACTCCTCCAGCAAGCCATTGGCAAGGGCTGTCAGGAAGGAGTAGCTCAATCGCTTACCCTTCTCGGCTGTAAGGGTAACCTGAGGTTCGCCACGGGTTACATCAAAATCTTGGATGTCACCCTTCTCCACATGCTTTACTCCTGGCAGAAACAGTTCGTTCCAAAAGAGAGCCTGCAAGGTATAGAAGTCCACCTTACTTTGTTTGAAGAAGGGCAAATCGTCGTACTTCACCTCTACATAACGCCTACCGATGCGGTCGAGCACCAACAGGCGTTTGGGGGTCAACTCAATACGGGCGGCCTCCACAATACCTACAGCCACCAAGGAGAGTTGGATAGCCTCATCCCGTTTCATCTTGATGGAGCCACCCACGGAGATGTCCTCACTACCAGACGAAAGAGCCAAACGCATCTTGGCCGAGAACTCATCAAACTCGGGAGCATTCTCCACCACAGCCTTCAGGTAAGCCGTTTTGGAAAAGCGGCCCATGTCTGCACTACCGGATGTGAGGCTCTTCTTCGAGCCACACGATGTAACCAACAAGCCCATCACAAGGGCAAAGCAAAGGGGAATTATCGCAATTTTCTTCATTACTGTTATTGTCTTATTGGGCTTATTAGTCCTATTAGGCTAATTGGCTTTTAATCTTTTACGAACTTTTTCAACCGTATCTTTTTCTCCAAGGTCTTGGAGTCGTGCTCCATGGCGGCGGCCTGTTTCCAGAAGGCCAGGGCTTCGTCCGCAAGTCCCAACATGTAGTAGATGTCGCCGCAATGCTCTACAATGGTGGCACTCTTTTCACCACCGTTCTTCATGGCCTCGTCGATATAGATACGCGCCTCGGTGTAGCGTCCCTTCTCGAAAAGAATCCAAGCATAAGTGTCGAGATAGGTATCGTTCTTCGGCTCGGCCTTCACGGTGCGGAAACTCATCTCCTCGGCTTTGTCCAGATTGACACGGTCCAAGGAGAGGAAATAGGCATAGTTGTTGAGCACACCGATGTTGTCGGGGTTGTAGACAAGCGCCGAATCATAAGCCTCGTAACACTCCGTCATCCGATTGGCAGTATGGTGCAGGTCGCCAATGAAAGTATAGAAGTCAGACACCAGTTTCTTGTCGCTTTGCGGAGTCACCTGCGTCACCCCCTTCTGCAATACAGCCAAGGCATCGTCGTTCCTCTCCACTTGGAAATAGCTGACACCCAAATAGTAATAGAACGAGAGTTCTTCGGGATTGTATTGGATAGCTGGTTCGCAAATGCGGACGGCCTCGGCATAATCGTTCTTGCGGACAGCCACCATCAACAGGTTGTAGCGGGCGGCAATGTGGTCGGGCTCCACCTCCAGAATCTTTTCCAACACAGGAATCATCTGCGCATCACCCATCTTGCGATGCTGCATGTAGCTGTAGCAAAGGGTAGCCATACCGGCATCTTCCTGAGGCTGGGCCAACAAACGGTCGAAAAGTTGGAGCACACGGACACTGTCCTGTCCTTTCTGCTCGTTCTGCAGGATGATACGGCGCATCACCTCCACCTTGACACTGCTGGACAATTTGCGGTTCATCAGCACCTTCTCCTGTTGGAGATAGAATAAGGAATCCTGTCCTGTACGCTCATAATACGAAACCATCGAGAGCTGTGCCTGTGCATTCTCCGGGTCTTCGGCCAACACCGTCTGAAAGATAGCCAGCGCCTCGTCGGGGCGTTCGTTATCCAAATAACTGTCGCCCACCATCACCCTGTAGCGCAGGTCGTTGGGATACTCCTTCGAGAGAGTTTCAATCTCGCGTAGGGCACTCTCCCAATCGCTCATCTGCAGGTAGATACGATACTTCTCCATGCTAATCTGCTCGCTCTTCCCCTCTTTCACCTCAAGGCGGTCAAGTGTCTTGATCAGATTCGGATAATCCTGCTGCTGGGCATAGAGGTCCATCAGCATCATCAGCAACTCACCACGGGCTGGGAACTGATGGCTCATATCCTCATAGAGGGCAATGGCCTTGTCCGTCTCCTTGATGCTACGGTAATAGGCGCCCAAAGTCTGGCGGTACCAGAAATTGTCGGGTTGCAACTCCACTGCCTTCTCCAACAAGGCACGCGAACGGGCAGGCATTTGCAGGAAAGCGTAATACTGCGCCAACTCGTACATCACCGCAGCCGATTGGGGATTGAGGCTCAGGCAATGTTCATAAAGGGCCAAGGCATCGGCATGGTTCTCCATCTCGCGTTGGCGGGTCGCTTCCAAAAAATAATAGTCGTGTCTACGGATATCGGCCTCAGTCAGTGGTGGCACAGTTGTGCCTTGCGCCACCTTGCGAGTAGCACACGAGGTGAACAATAGACAAGCTATCAGCAGAAGAAATAGAGTGGTTTTCTTCATTGAATGATTCTTTAATAGATTCAATAGTGACTATAGATGCTATAGTGACTATAGATACTATAAATTACTTCACACCGCTATGGCCGAATCCACCGGCTCCGCGCTCTGTATCGTCCAACACTTCCACGGCTTGCCACTCTACCTGTTCGTGACGGGCAATCACCATTTGGGCAATACGTTCGCCATCTTCGATAACAAATTCCTCGGCAGAGAGGTTGACCAGTATAACACACACCTCACCACGATAATCGGCATCGATGGTACCTGGGGTATTCAGTACGGTGACACCCTTTTTGATGGCCAATCCACTACGGGGACGCACCTGCGCTTCGTATCCTACGGGCAAAGCCATATAGAGGCCAGTGGGTACCAAACAGCGCTGGAGAGGTTTCAACACAATGGGTTCACTCAAATTGGCACGCAAATCCATGCCAGCAGAAGCCTCGGTTGCGTATGTAGGCAACGCATGCTTCGATTTATTGATAATCTGCACTTTCATGTTCTACAATATATTTGTGTGCAAAAATAAAGAAAATAGGGGAAACAGCGGTGTTATGTTATGGAATTTTACAAGTTAAACAGCAAAAGTTGCTTTAAAATAGGGAAGTTACACAGAAAATCGCCCTATATCCTTCGGAAACTGCCAAGAAAAGCGTACCTTTGAAGCCGCAAGAAAGAAAACAGACTATGGATTGGCTCAAACTGATTTCCAACAAACGATTGGGTATGGAGGAGATACACTCTACCCACAAGGATGACCGCACGGAGTTCCAGCGCGACTACGACCGTCTCATCTTCTCGGCTCCCTTCCGCCGATTGCAGAACAAGACCCAAGTGTTCCCCCTACCAGGAAGCATCTTTGTACACAACCGACTGACACATAGCCTGGAGGTATCTTGTGTAGGCCGCTCGTTGGGGAACAACGTGGCTCATGCGCTCGTAGAGAAGTACCCACACTTAAAAGGTACACACGTAGAGGAGATTGGAGCTATCGTATCAGCCGCTTGCTTGGCACACGACTTGGGGAATCCCCCTTTCGGCCACTCGGGCGAACAAGCTATCGGCACCTACTTTTCCGAAGGTAAAGGATTACAATTACGGAATCAACTGACCGATGAAGAGTGGAACGATCTTACCCATTTCGAAGGGAACGCCAATGCATTCCGCCTGCTGACCCACCAATTCCGCGGCCGTCGGGAAGGAGGTTTCGTAATGACCTACTCCACATTGGCCAGCATTGTGAAATACCCATTCACCTCCACGTTGGCAGGGAAAAAGGCCAAGTTCGGCTTCTTCCAGAGCGAGCAGGAGGACTACCTACGCATCGCCCGTGAATTGGGTATCAAGCAACTGAGCCACGAAGGGGAGCCACTACGCTTTGCCCGCCACCCGTTGGTATACCTGGTAGAAGCGGCTGATGACATCTGTTACCAAGTGATGGATATCGAGGATGCACACAAACTGAAATTGCTGACTACCGAAGAGACAAAGGAACTGCTCATGGGCTTTATGAACGAGCGCAAGAAGGAGCGTGCCGAAAATGTCTTCCGTGCCGTAAGCGACACGAATGAGCAGATAGCCTACCTGCGCTCCACCGTCGTGGGATTGCTTATCGACGCCTGCACACGGGTGTTTATGGAACACGAAGAGGAGATATTGGAAGGCACCTTCGAAGGCTCTCTTATCAAACGAATGGAACCTACCCTATGCCAAGCCTATAGCCATTGTGCCAAGGTGGCTCTCAAACGAATCTATCGTGCCAAAGATGTGTTGGATGTAGAATTGGCCGGATACCGTGTCATCAGCACCCTCATCGAACTGATGATAGAGGCTGTCACATATCCCGACCGTGCCTACTCGCGCCTGCTCATCAACCGAATGGCCAGCCAGTACGACACCGACTCGCCCACCCTCTATGGCAAACTACAAGCCGTATTGGATTACATTTCAGGAATGACCGACATCTTCGCCCTCGACCTTTACCGCAAAATCAACGGCGGAGGACTACCGGAGGTGTAAGAAAAAGCTAGAAGTTATAGAAATCCTAGAAAATCTAGAGATTCTAGAACTTCTAGAACTTCTAGAAAATCTAGTGTCTCTATAATTTCCAGGGGGAAACACCCATCAAAAATCAAAAAAGCCTCTGCGGAAATCCGCAGAGGCTTTTTTGATTCACTTTTGCAAAAACAGGATTACATCATTCCCATGCCGCCACCCATTCCGGGAGCACCCATAGGCATATCCATCTTCTCTTCCTTTTTATCCACAATCACACATTCAGTGGTGAGGAACATTCCGGCGATAGATGCAGCATTCTCCAACGCTACACGAGTTACCTTGGCGGGGTCAACCACACCGGCAGCGTGCATATTTTCATATACATCGGTGCGAGCGTTGTAACCGAAGTCGGCCTTGCCTTCGCGCACTTTCTGTACCACTACAGCACCTTCCTTACCGGCGTTGTTCACAATCTGGCGCAGAGGCTCTTCGATAGCGCGACGGATGATGGCGATACCGGTCTCTTCGTCGGCATTATCGCCTTTGAGATTCTCCAATGCTTCGATGGCACGGATGTAAGTGACACCACCACCGGGCACGATACCCTCTTCGATAGCTGCGCGGGTAGCACACAAGGCGTCGTCCACGCGATCCTTCTTTTCCTTCATCTCCACCTCACTGGCAGCACCTACATAGAGTACGGCTACACCACCTGACAACTTGGCAAGACGCTCCTGGAGTTTCTCCTTGTCGTAGTCAGAAGTGGTATTCTTGATTTCGGCCTTGATTTGGTTGATGCGGTCTTGGATATTTTCCTTAGCACCAGCACCGTTTACGATGGTGGTGTTGTCCTTTGAAACTGTGATTTTATCGCAAGTACCCAACATTTCGATAGTTGCCTGCTCGAGTTTCAATCCCTTCTCTTCGCTGATAACAAGACCTCCAGTGAGGATGGCGATATCCTCCAACATAGCCTTACGACGATCGCCGAAACCGGGAGCCTTCACGGCACAAATCTTCAACTGACCACGCAAGCGGTTTACCACGAGGGTAGTCAAGGCTTCGCTATCTACATCCTCGGCAATTACCAACAAAGGACGACCGCTCTGTACGGCGGGTTCGAGAATGGGGAGGAACTCCTTGAGGTTGCTGATTTTCTTGTCGTAGATAAGGATGTAAGGATGCTCCATTACACACTCCATCTTCTCTGTGTCGGTCACGAAGTAAGCTGACAAGTAGCCACGGTCGAACTGCATACCCTCTACCACTCCGATGGTAGTGTCAGTACCCTTAGCCTCCTCGATGGTGATAACACCGTCCTTGCTGACCTTGCGCATGGCATCGGCAATGAGTTTACCGATAACGGGGTCGTTGTTGGCACTAACGGTAGCCACCTGCTCAATCTTATCATAATTGTCGCCCACCATCTCGGCTTGCTCGCGGATAGATTCAACAACCTTGGCTACGGCCTTGTCGATACCGCGCTTCAGATCCATAGGATTGGCACCGGCAGTAACGTTCTTCAAACCTACGTTCACAATGGATTGAGCCAACACGGTAGCGGTAGTAGTACCGTCACCGGCATCGTCACCAGTCTTGGAGGCTACGCTCTTCACCAACTGTGCACCGGTATTCTGGAAGGGGTCGGCCAACTCAATCTCCTTGGCTACGGTTACACCGTCCTTAGTGATGTGGGGAGCACCGAACTTCTTCTCGATAATCACGTTGCGACCTTTAGGACCGAGGGTTACTTTCACGGCGTTAGCCAACTCGTCCACGCCCTTCTTCAACTGGTCGCGGGCATCTATATTGAATAAAATATCTTTTGCCATAACTACTTTTACTGATTAATTTCTATTGGATTCTTCGTTCTTCACTCTTCATTCTTCACTCTCAGAGCGTAGCAAGTACGTCGCTCTGACGCATGATGAGATATTTTTTTCCTTCCAATTCCAACTCGGTGCCTGAGTACTTGCCATAAAGTACGGTGTCGCCTACCTTGAGAATCATCTCTTCGTCCTTGGTGCCATTACCTACGGCTACCACTTCGCCCTGAAGGGGTTTCTCTTTGGCTGTATCGGGGATGATGATGCCACCGATAGTCTTCTCTTCTGCAGGAGCGGGCAAAATAAGCACCCGGTCTGCCAACGGTTTAATGTTCATAATTGTTAGTTTTTTATGTTTTGTTTATAAAATTATTCCTATCATGTCACTCTCACGCGACACCATAGGAATAACGAAAAGTGTGCCAAAATGTTGCATAACCTTTTTTCTGCCACATTTTCACCACACGACATTGAAGCGACACTGACAATCTGACACGATGGCAGACTTCCCTCATTGCTCCACATACACCAAACGCGATATATCGTACCCTCTTTTTTTCAGACCTGAGAGAATTTTTTCCCTCACGGGAGAGGAAATTTTCTCCTGTCTGGCAAGAATCCACAGGTACTTGTCCGTACTGCCACCTATCACGGCATACTGATAATCGGGGGCTAACTCAAGGATGTAATAGTCGGAGTAAAACCAAAGGAAGAACGATACTTCCAAGCGCCCGGGATACTCCTCAGGATTGGGCCTTCGGGCCTTGCCGACAATCTCCTTCGGCTTGCCATCCTTCAATCCACGGTTCACCACCCGTATCTTCCCGTCGGGCAACAGGGTATATTCCGCCGTCACATGCGTCATCCCCCGCTCAAACCGATGCTCGTACCGCGCAATCTCGTACCACTTGCCCATGAAACGCGCCACATCCAATTGCCTCACCGTGGAAGTGTCAACCTTCACACCATCACCACCCTTACACGTTGTGCCCGCCAGCAACCCTGCCAACGAAAGCACCCATACTCTGAATCGATTCATCTGTAACATAACAACCTTTTTTATTATAGATGAAACAGATTAAGGAGGGGAAATGTTTAAAGGCAAAAAAAGCGGAAGCCAAACTCACCAAGCGTTAACTTCCATATTATACAGCTTTCGCCTCCATACTATACTCGTTGCGGTCTCATACTATATTCGTTAAGTCTCCATACTATACGTAACTATTCCTCCTCCTTCACCACCGTGGCGCAGATAATGCGGATGTCCTCGATGGGACGGTCGTACTCATCGGTATTCTTCATCTGAATGTCGGTGATGGTGCGCATACCGTCCACAACTTGTCCAAAGACGGTGTACTGACCATCGAGGTGTGGAGCACCACCATAGTTCTCGTATGCAGAACGCACACGGTCGGTAAAGCGGGCTTCGCCATTGGTGGCGGCAGACACGCGGGCCTCCATTGTCTTCAACTCCTGCGGCATATAGGTGCGGCCGGTGACGATGAAGAATTGTGTACCGCTGGAGGCACGCTCGGGGTTCACCTCGTCCGCCTGACGGGCCATGGAGAGCATACCGCGCTGATGAAACAATTGCGGGAAGCGAATTTCGGCCGGCACAGTATGACTGGGCTTGGTTGCTCCCAAGAAGTCGCCTGGCTTGGCATGGCGCGAAGCGGAGTCGCCCATCTGAATCATGAATCCATACACTACACGGTGCACCAAAAGGCTGTCGTAGAAACCTTCGTTCACCAACTTTATAAAATTGTCGCGATGGAGAGGAGTCTCGTTGAACAGCTTCACACGGAAATTGCCTGCCGTAGTTTCAAACAGCACCTCCACATTCTTTTCACGCTTGGCTTGTGCGCCGATGCACAAGAGGAACAAGCAGATAGTAAACAATAGTTTTTTCATATTCATCTTCCACTACGCTTAATCAATGTACGAATCTTATCGTTGAGAGCCGTCTGCTCCATCAACTGTTCAAGGGGGATGTGCATACGGTAGTGCCAATAATTGAAAGGATTGGCGGGCACGTTGATGCGCTCGTAGTCGGCATCGGGATAGCGTAGCTGCTCGTCCATCGAAAGCCAATCCTGCCAACTGAGCAGGCAGAGCATGGAGGTGCTGAACAGGTGACGGGCCACCACCTCCTCGCACAACCATCCGGGCATGGGGTGTGGCGCATCACCACTCTTCTGCAGCATGTGGTTGTAGAAGCGTTGAGTGCGCTCCTTATCCTCCTCCCACCAACCACGCAAAGTGGACATGTCGTGGGTGGAGATGGTAGCTACTGAGCGGTAAGGATTCTTGTCGAGGTGGCCAAACTCGGTATCAGGACTTTTCGACATGCTCTGTATCTCTAACGTGAGAATGCGTAAGTCGTTCATCACCCAAGGCACACAGGTAGGCACCATGCCAAGGTCCTCGGCACAGACGAGCATACGAGTAGCACCGGTGAGGGCTGGGAGTTTCTTCATGGCCACATCGTACCAGAATTGGTTGTGGCGGTGATAGAAATACTCTTCGTACAAGCGATTGAACGCCTCTTGGTCGCTCTTGCCAAGCGACTGATAGAGGTAGTCGCTCTGCGCACTGATGCGCGGATGATAGGCTCCGGGCACCTTACGGTCGGGGATAAAGAGGACGTTGCTGATGAACGAGTAAAGGCCGTCGCGCACCCACACACTATCGCTATCGGTGCGTCCGTGGAAGTGTGCCTCCACCTTACGTTGAGTATCAAATTCAGGTTTCAATTCATACGTGCCATCGGCCAAACGGGTAAGATAATTGCGACGCACCTCGTCGGCATGGCGACCAAAAAGGCTATCAAGCATTCCGTCAGCGATATAGGGACGGGTAAAGAAATCCTTGCGGAAGAAGAGGCCGTAGCTCTCTATCTCCTCTTGGGTCATAGGCATGGCGGGCGAGAACTGGCCAAGCAAGCCATGTACGCTATGTTGAGGTATCTCCCAAATGCGGAAGAAGCCTAACACATGATCGATGCGGTAAGCATCGAAGTACTCGGCCATCTTACTGAAGCGGCGAATCCACCATTGATAGCCGTCGGCCGCCATAGTCTCCCAATTGTAAGTGGGAAATCCCCAATTCTGCCCGTTCACACTGAACGCATCGGGTGGCGCACCGGCTTGCCCATTAAGGTTGAAGTAATGCGGCTCTACCCATGCCTCCACACTATTGCGGCTAATGCCGATGGGGATGTCGCCTTTGATGACAACTCCCTTTTCGCGGGCATAGCGACGGGCTTCGAGCAGTTGCACATGAAGGAGGTATTGCACATAGCAATGGTAGGCAATGGTAGCGGCCGCCTCGGGATTGGCCAAGAGGGTTTCCACCTCCTCCTTATTATAAATAGTATGGGTACTCCACACGCGGAAGTCGGCCGTACGGTTCAAATCGCGCAAATAGCTGAAAGCGGCATAGGGGAGCAGCCAATATTCGTTGTCTTGGTAGAATTTCTTATAAGCCGCCGAGTTCAAGGTTTCCTCGCCTTGCTCCTTATAAAGTTGGTGCAGATAGGCACGCTTGGCATTGTTCACGGCCTCGTAATCCACTTGCGGAAGGGCATTCAAGACTTGGCGACGCTGTTCAAACTCGTCACGCATTTTCTTATCACTTAAAGGAGGAAGGGCGCGAAGGTTGACATATTGCGGATGGAAGGCATAAATGGAGATACTGTTGTAGGGGTACGAATCAGTCCACATATGGCTGATGGTGGTATCATTGATGGGCAATATCTGAATGATACGTTGCCCCGTGAGGGCCGCCCAATCTATCATCTTCAGGAGGTCACCGAAATCGCCCACGCCGAAACTGCCTTCACTACGGAGCGAGAAGATAGGGATGACGCATCCTGCACCTTTCCAATCACGGAAGGGGAGATTCACCGGCTCGTCGTTTTGCACATGCACCTCGTCAGGCTCCATATAGGGATAACCCAAACGGCGGTTGTCGCGTGCCTCCCATGCCACCACTTGACCACTCTCACCATCCAACGCGATGTATTTATAGTCAGCCACTCCTTGAATGGCATCTACCTCCACGGGCACCATCCACACGTTAGGGGCTGTCTCCACCATGCGTACGGCACGGGTGGTGTCCCACTCGCCCCACATGGGCAGGCTTCCACTCAAGGCAAGCACCTGACCTTCGCCAAGGCGAGGAGCCTCTACACGCAACACCAAGGTGCGGCCACCGTACACCAACTTCGGTGCACCCACACCATGTCGGGTAAAGCTCTCTGTAAAAGCCGAAGTATAGAGGTAAGCCTCCGCAGGGATGTCGCGCCAATGGTCGCACAGGGTATAGAGCCGCTCCTTGGCATCAAGGGGCAGATGGCGCTCACCGGCAGCACACCACTCGCGGCGTGTCACACTGCCGTTGCAAACCACCTGATAGTGATATTCCAGCTTGCGGGTCGATTTCGGAAGTTCCACTTCCCCACTCCTGCAATAGCCGTCGGTGGTACTCATCTCCACCTCCTTGTGGCTCATCCGCGAAATAGAGGTGCCATAGTTCAAGTCCACCTGCAGGCTCTCGCCCCAGCGGGTCTTATAGGCTATTAAAAATCGTATTTTCATCGTATATTTCCTTTCTTATCTTTCTAATGAACGACAAAAATACAACCGAAAAACCATATATGCAATTTTATCCTCCCAATTTGTTGCAATCTATCTCCTTTTCTCTGAAAAATATTTTCGACCCGCTCCGCGGGATACAAAAAAAGAGCGGGCTTCATGTATGCCCGCTCTGAATGAATCTAATAAATCAAATGAATTGGAAACGCTTCGCTTTTATTTTGTGACAGGGCGAACGGTGTGGCCGAAGTAACGGTAGCTCCAACTGAGCCAGTCGGAGTCGACGCCGTAGAAGTCGACGCTGAACGTTTCGCCGATGTAGATCCCACACCACGTAGCGGACCAATAGACGCCGGTCGTACTACGGTAGTGGAGGCCCGTACCGTGGCGGTGGCCCGCAGCGGGCAAGAAGATGCTGTTACCATTAGGACCGGTGACAAGTCGACCGTTCACCCCATTGTAGGTAGTCCACTTCCAAGTGCAATTAAAGATGAGTTCCTCTATCTCATCAATCGTTGGCATACGCCAACTGCCACCCCACTTCACATGAGCTACATCGTATTGGGTGCCGCTGATGTTGGAACCGATATCTTGAACTTCACTATCGTCAACATATTTATCACCATCCCTGTCACTCCAATATTTATAGGAATACCAGCCGTAGTCACTCTTCTCCT
This sequence comes from Bacteroidaceae bacterium, assembly GCA_017517605.1. GTDB lineage: Bacteria > Bacteroidota > Bacteroidia > Bacteroidales > Bacteroidaceae > Phocaeicola_A. The sequence goes on along the minus strand of JAFWYQ010000064.1, from coordinate 6,020 downwards.
CCGTCTCACCCCAAGCATAGTAGCCTCCGTAACCTTCGGGGGAAGAGGCACCGACATTGCAACAGGCCCATTTGACACTCAGGCCAAGGTCGATAGCATGAACGTGGTTGGCGTCGGGGCAGGATTCGCCAGATACCTTTACTGTAAATGTTTTAGGTTTCCCCTCTACTCGCTCACCTTTTTTCGTCATAGCAAACGGGACAGCACGCATATTAAACAGTTTGTTATCCTTGTCAAAATAGGTTTCCTGCAGTTGTCCTTCAAATTTCAACGTATAGGCCGATGAAGACAAAGGGTAATCTATTGTACCTACTTTTTTTAAAATAATATCATTCATTGAAGCTGTATATCGCCACACAAACAAATCTACACCCCAAGAACTCACATCGTCAGGACACAACATTGAAGCACTCACTTCCACATTAAATTTATAGTCACTGGACTCTGTATTCTTACTGCAATTTCCCGATTTAATGTCTTTCAAATCAAAGACATCTCCTTCCAACTTCTCTACTTCACCATAACGTGAATACCCTTTTAATTCCATAGTTTTATAAGGTATTAGTACAGGTGCAGCAAAATAATTCCCATTAGCCTTGTCAACTTCAACGGTAAATACAACAACTCCATCACTTGTGATAAAATACTTCTCAGTCTCCATCGTTTTATATTTATCGTTTACTGTATTGAAATTCTCCCTGACATAAAGACCAACTTTTACATCTATCTGCTTATTGGTAACTTTCCCAAAGGGTCGTGTTGCCAAATTTGAAACTCCAACTTTAACAAGATAAGTATAGATACCCAACCGTTCAATAGAAACTATTTCAGCTTTAGAGGAACCAAGCAAAAGTTTTACAGCCTCATCATGATAGCCATTCCCCTTATTTTGAAGATTCCTAAAAAATTCACTAATCAATACACCCACAATAGTTCCAGGCAATCCACCAACAATTCCACCTATTGCACCTGCTGCACCATCTGTAAGTAATCCATTTTTTGCTCCATCCCAATCACCTGAAACAAAATCTCCCAATGTCCCAAGTTTACCTAAATAGTCGTAACCTTTTCCAAACCCTTCAATTGATTTCGTAATAAGGTCACCTACAGAACGGGTAGCAAGCGGCACAACATTTCTGGTTTCATCTGACAACTCTACCTCTTTTTCCATTACGATATTACCTGTACTGTCAATGAAACACAGATAAGCAATATTATCGCTAAGATTCCGCTCTATAAGAAAAACACCTTCAGGAAACAAGAACTTCGTAGCATTAAATTCCTTGTCCAAATAAGCAGCCATACCCTTTGTGGAATTTATACTGTCGTTCATGTAACATACATATCCATCTATAGTACTGTCTGCTTTCACAACAAAATAATGTTTGTCTGATGTAACGATTCCATCATCCCACTCGCCCAAGAGTTCTTTAGGAATCTGATAATATCCAACTTGTGGAAGTATTGGTATTGTATCCTTTACTTCCGGCTCCGGCATTTGAATAGAATCTTTCTGTTCAGGTTTGTCCAATGGAATAGAATCATTCACATTCGGCAAATCAGATGGGATGGAATCATTCACTTCAGGGTTATCAACAAAGATTTCCTCTTCTTCCCCCTCGCATCCCGAAAAGGAAGAGAATACAATCAGCGGAAGCAGCAACAGCTGAGACCACAACAAGAGTCTTAATTTTTTCATTGTCTAATACAGCTTAATTGAAATATAGTTGCAAAAGTACACGATATTTCCCACATAAAGGGGTGAAGGTGGAGAATGTTTTTGTTAAATTTTCCAAATGAGAAAAAAAGTGCGCAAACAAAAAGAATAGTCCGCTCAACCCCATCTTGTGCTCACCAAAAGAATGCCAATCTTATCCGCGAAAGAATGCATTGTTGGACGCGGAAGAATGATAATCTTACTTAATGTGAGTTTGATTACTCTTTTTTGTCCTTCGTGATAGAGCGCGTTACGCATAAAATTAGTACATTTGCACCCGATATGAAGCGAATTGTATTTTTACTGACAATGATACTGGCTGTGGCCTCTACAACATGGGCACAACAGCGCATACCGAATAACCGCACCAATGCCATGGGCATAGGTGACGATTTGGGCACTAACATGACCGATGAAGACCGACGGTTAGCCAACGATAATAATGAAAATGATACGGATGTAACAGATGTGCCCGTAGACTTGAACCAATGGACACTCTCGTCACGATTCGGCGACGTGCGCCCTACTCCAGTAGACACTTTGTGGGATTACTATCAAAATGCCAATCTTGCCGAGGGGTTACACGGAGAGTACAACCACCTGGGCAACTTTGGTTCGCCACGACTTTCACGCATTTTCTTTGATCGTGAGGAGAGAAGTCAATTGTTCTTCACCGATGCCTATGGCATGTTCTATCTGAAGCCCGACCAGTTCCACTTTACCGACACGAAGTCGCCGTATACCAACCTGTCGTACCACAACGCGGGGGACAAACTGACAGGTGACGACCACTTCAAGGCTTATTTTGCCGTGAATGCCAACAAGCGGTTCGGATTCGGATTCCTGGCCGACTATCTATATGGCCGAGGCCAATACAATAGCCAATCTACGGCCTACTTCAATGCCAGCCTCTACTCCTACTACCGAGGCGAGCGTTATCAAGCCTACATCCTTGGTAGCAGATACCACATGAAGCAGGCTGAAAACGGAGGTATCACCGATGACCGCTACATTACCGACCCATTGGAAATGGCCGAAGGCGAACGTACCTATTCACCTGAGAATATCCCAACCGTAATGGATAGGGCTTGGAATCGTAATGAAAACTGGAATCTATTTTTTACACACCGTTACAACGTGGGGTTCTACCGAGATGCAGAGCCCGACACCACCTCGAGTGCCACTACTAACACAGAAGTAGAAGACAGCACAGTATTCGTACCCGTCACCAGCTTCATCCACACGGCCGAGGTAAGCACCAATGAGCACAGCTTCATCGCCTACAACGAGCCTACCAACTACTACCTGCACGACTACATGCCGTACGATTCGTTGGACAAAACCACATACCTGTCTGTAAAGAACACCTTGGCCATTGCCACCCACGAAGGATTCAGCAAGTGGGCGCAAGCTGGAATCTCGGCGTTCATCACCCACGAATACCGCCGATTCAGTCTGCCCGACACTCTGATTGGAAGCCGACGTGAATATCGCCACAAGTACGACGAGAACGTGGTGAGCGTGGGTGGACGACTCCTTCGCACCCAAGGCAAGACATTGCACTACGATGTGACGGGTGAGACGGTAATTGCCGGTGAAGACCTCGGACAATTCAGCATCGAAGGACGGGGCGACCTTAACTTCCGTCTCTTCAAGGACACTGTGCGATTGGACGTACATGCCTACATGAAGAACCTCAACCCGGCCTTCTACTTCCGCCACTACCACTCGCACCACTACTGGTGGGACAACGACAATTTGGACAAAATCTTCCGCACACGTATTGAAGGCGGACTCACCATCGACCGCACGCACACTCGCCTACGTGCCGGAGTGGAGAATGTGAAGAATTACACTTACTTTGCCAACACAAGCCAACCCCTTCTGAATAATAAAGGCGAGGTAAAATCGTACCTCAACGCCATCAATGTGGCTCAGTGTACAGACAACATACAGGTGTTTACTGCCCGTTTGAACCAAGATTTCAAGTTGGGAATCCTTCACCTCGACAACGAAGTAACGTACCAAAAGTCGAGCAACAACACCGTGTTGCCTCTACCCGACCTCTCACTCTACCACAACCTCTACATCCAATTCAAGATTGCCAAGGTGCTGAGTATGCAACTGGGAGCCGACATGCGTTTCTTTACCAAATACACCGCACCCGACTATGCCCCAGCCTTGGGACAATTCGTCCAACAGAACCAAGCGGACAAAGTGGAAATCGGTGGCTATCCCTTCGTGAATGTTTACCTGAATGCCCACCTCAAGCGTACACGTTTCTACGTGATGATGTACCACGTGAACCAAGGTACGGGAGACTCCAACTACTTCTTGGCTCCACACTATCCCATCAATCCACGCACATTCCAGTTAGGACTTTCGTGGAACTTCTTTGATTAGGAATTCATCTGTTCAAAGTTCAAGGTGTAAAGTTCAAAAAAAAGAAGAAAGTCCCAACCTTGAACTTTGAACTTTGAACATCGAACCACAATAGAAAACTATGCGCTACCGAAAATACCTCATCATCGGCCTTATCATCGCCTTTGTATCGGCTCTGATGCTCCCCTCCAAAGAAAAAGAGGGAGGCCCACGCGATTATTCAGAAATTGCCAAAGAGGGTATTTTGCGCGCAACCATCGAATACGGAGCAAACAGCTACCACGTGAACGATGCAGGCGAACTCGAGGGATTCCACTACCAACTCATCAAACTTTTTGCCGAGGAGCATGGCTTGACCTTGAAAGTAATCCCTGAAATGAGCCAATCGGGCCAAAACTCCCTGTTAGAAAGCGGAGCATGTGACTTGATAGCCAACGGTCGCCTGCTGACTACCGACATCGACACTACCCGTATGCAATACACCCGCCCCATAACGGTTGACCGGTTGTTGCTGATACAACGCAAAGCCGATGCAGACTCCCTTTGCCCCCATCTGCAGACTTCTATTGATTTGGCAGGAAAGACCATTTGCATACCCGAGAATTCACCCTTCAAGCAACGTATCCAACACATGATGGAAGAGATAGGCGACAGCATTCACATCCGCGAAATCCCCCGCTACGGCTCAGAGCAACTGATGGCCATGGTGGCTCACGGAGACATCTGCTACGCAGTATGCGAAGAGAATGTTGTGCGCACCCACATCCACCAATATCCGCAATTGGATGCCGGCTTGCCCATCGGCTTCAACCAATTCTATTCGTGGGTCGTCAGTGCACAATCGCCCGCCTTATTGGATAGCCTCAATGTGTGGATTGAACGGAAGGGTATAAAGTTAAGGTGAATATCAAGGAACTCTGAAAAATAAAAGAACAATGAATACAATCCAATGGGGATTTATCGGTTGTGGTGAAGCCACCGAAAAGAAGAGCGGCCCAGCCTTTGAACAGGTTCAGGACTCTACCGTGGTAGCAGTCATGAGCCGCGATGCAGAAAAAGCCAAATCATACGCCCAACGCCACGGCATAAAGAAATGGTACACCGATGCACAGGAACTGGTGGACGACCCGCAAGTGAATGCAGTCTATATAGCCACCCCGCCCTCTTCGCATGCCACCTTTGCCATCATGGCCATGCGGGCAGGCAAGCCAGCGTATATCGAAAAACCCATGGCGGCCAGCTACGAGGATTGCGCACGCATCAACCGCATCAGCGAACAGACGGGCATCCCCTGCTTCGTAGCCTACTACCGCCGTTATCTGCCTTACTTCCAAAAGGTAAAGGAACTGATTCAAAACGGTGCCGTGGGAAACGTCATCAACGTACAGATACATTTTGCCCAACCTCCACGGGCCTTGGATTACAACAGCAAGAATCTGCCTTGGCGCGTACTGCCCGTCATTTCGGGCGGTGGCTACTTCTACGACCTTGCCCCCCATCAATTGGACCTGTTGCAGGACATGTTCGGCGTTATCCTTCATGCCAAAGGATACACAAGCAATCGCGGAGGACTCTATAAGGTGGAGGACACACTGAGTGCCTGTTTCCAGTTCGAGAGCGGACTGCCAGGTTCTGGCTCATGGTGTTTCGTGGCACACGAGTCGGCAACCGAAGACCGCATCGAGATTATCGGCGACCAAGGCGTGCTCAGTTTCTCGGTCTTCACATTCGACCCCATCACCTTGCACACTGAACGTGGACGCGAAGAGTTCAACATCCCCAACCCCCAATATGTGCAACAGCCCCTTATCCAATCCGTCGTGGATCACCTGCTCAAACGCGAAGTCTGCACTTGCGACAACATCAGCGCCACCCCCACCAATTGGGTCATGGACAAGATTTTAGGAAAGATCTAAACCTC
>JAFWYQ010000063.1 GCA_017517605.1 Bacteroidaceae bacterium | reverse complement strand
CCTCATCAAAAATGTAACCGGGAACCCATTTATCGGACCAAACGCAATCGACCGCATCGTCAAGCATCATTAGCATATGGCTCATAAGAGCTCTGCATCCAACTCGTTTAACATCCTTAGCATCTTTCGAAACAAAAGACAAACGGACCATTCTTGGCTGCAAAGGCTTCGGCACGACCAAGGATGATACAGTTCACCACAATCAAGGGAATGAACAATCCGAGGGTGGCATAGATGTCGGGCAAATAAGCCTGCATGAGCATCTGCAACAGGGTTACGAACGAGGCAATGACCACAATGAACGAGGGAATGCGCACCATATCGGGAATCAGGTTCTTGATGAGCGAGATTACCAGGTTGGACAGGATAAGTACAAACATGGTGGCCAATCCCATACTCATACCATTGATGGCTGATGAGGTGGTTCCCAACGTAGGACACATACCGAGAAGAAGTACAAACGTAGGATTCTCCTTGATGATACCATTCATCAAAACTTTAAAGTTATTCATATCTTATACTCCTTTCTTAATTATTCGTTACTACCACAAACACAATTCTCTTTATCGCCTGTGCAGAAGTTCTTCTCGCACTTGGCAGGGTCACCACAACAAGCTGTCTTGTCCATAGCCTTGGGAGCCTCTTCCACTTGCTGTGTAGCACTTGAGTTACCATCCACTGCCTGACCTTTATACGCCTTGTAGGCATCGTTCACAGCACTCAAGAAAGCGCGTGAAGTGATGGTAGAGGCTGTAATGGCATCAACCTCTCCCCCATCCTTGCTGACGGTCAGGTTGTTCTTCGCAGGATGCTTGCCTATAATGTCACCCTTGGCACCCTTTTGGAACCACTCGCCTGCCTTGGCACCCAGTCCTGGAGTCTCAGCATGTTCAAGCACATTATAACCCAAGATGTTACCCTCGGCATCGAAACCAACCAACACTTTGATGGTACCACCAAAGGCATTGTTGTTGATAGCCTGCACGGCAACACCCTTATCCGTTGTATAGACAATGGCTTCGCCAATGGTTTCTTCCTTCTCTACGGTAGCTTCGTCAGCTTGAAGCACGGCCTTGATACCGTCAGCCAACGCCTTTTCCTTGATTTCGCGGATAGGACCCTCGGTCACACCGTTCACGTATGCCAGCAATCCACCGGCAATCACTGAAATAACGGTCAGTACGACCGCCATATTCAACAATGAAGATTCTAACTTTTTCATTTCTTTACTACCTCCCCGAATCGTTTAGGTTTGCAATAGGTGTTAATCAGCGGAGTGAATGCATTCATCAGCAGGATGGCGAACGACATACCCTCGGGATAAGCACCGAACAGACGGATAACCACGGTAAGGAAACCGATGGCAACACCGTAGATAATCATACCCTTGTGTGTCATGGGTGAAGTGACATAGTCGGTAGCCATAAAGATGGCACCCAGCATGACACCACCAGTAAACAGATGGTACACAGGTGAAGCATACATAGTGGGGTCAACCAAATGCATCACTCCGGCAAACACGAAGATGGTTGCAAAGATAGACACAGGAATGTGCCATGTGATAATCTTCTTCCACAACATGTAAGCCAAACCGAGCAACAGGGCCAAAGCACTAACCTCGCCCACACATCCGAAGTCGGCACCCATAAAGGTTTCCCAAGCAGAAGGAAGTTGGTCAAGTGCTGAAGCATCACCCTTTACGGCAGCCTTCATCAAAGAAAGCGGAGTGGCAGCTGTTTCAGCATCGAGGTAAGCACCCCACTGACCTTGAACAGGCCAGCTTGTCATCTGCACAGGGAATGAAATCAACAGGAATACACGACCTACCAACGCAGGATTGAAGGGGTTGCAACCCAATCCGCCAAAGGTCATCTTACCGATGCCGATAGCTACCAAAGCACCGATAACGATAATCCACACTGGAAGGTTGGAAGGCAAGTTGAATGCCAACAGGATACCGGTAAGGATAGCCGAACCATCCGTGATGGTTGAGTTCTCCTGCTTCAAAAGGAATTTTCCGATGGCCCACTCAAAGAATACGCAGGCACACACCGATGACAATGTCACTACCACCGAACCCAAGCCAAAGGCATAGAATGACCAAAGCAAGGCGGGTATCAGAGCTATGATGACACCGTACATATTACGCTCCACCGAATCATTAGCATGTACGTGGGGCGACATGGAAACTACTAATTTATTTGCCATAATTATTTGTCAGTTTACAAGGTTTTCAGTTGACATGTTGACAAGGCCATGCGGCACTCTGCCAAAAACTTCAGTAACAGAAAATCCGACTCAACAACTTTATTGACAGGAGAAATCCCCTTTGTCAACTTGTCAATTCGTCAACTTAATTATTTACTTCGCATTACGGGCACGGATGATACCCATTACGGTTGATTTACCCATACGAATCATATCCAGCAAAGGACGGTTGCTCGGACAGGTGAACTGGCACGAACCGCACTCGATGCAGGTTACGATATCCTCCTTCTCGGCACGCTCCCAATCATTGAGTGATGCGAGGGTTGAAATCAAGAAGGGCTCCAATCCCATGCAACATACACTCACACACTTGGCACAACGGATACAGGGACGCTCCTCGCCACGGCGTGCTTCCTTGTCGTTCATGATGAGTACACCTGACGAACCTTTGCAGATGGGTACTTCGGTGTTTACCAAAGCCTTACCCATCATAGGACCACCACCGATAACCTTACCTGTATCTTCGGGCAATCCACCGGCAGCATCAATGAGCTGGCTCATCGGTGTACCCATACGGGTAAGGAAGTTCGAAGGTTTCTCCACACTCTTACCAGTCACCGTAACAATGCGCTCGAAGAGAGGCTTGTTCTTGATAACGGCTTCGTACACGGCAAAGGCAGTACCAACATTCTGTACCACAGCACCCACACTGATGGGGATGGCGGGAGGAGCAGGCACTTGACGGGCGATGATGGCATCAATCAACTGCTTTTCGCTACCTTGGGGATATTTTACCTTCAAGGGTACAATCTCGATACCTGGATAAGCTACGGCTTTCTCCTGCATCACCTTGATGGCATCGGGTTTGTTGTTCTCAATACCGATGTAGCCCTTTTCAACTTTGGCGGCCTTCATCAAGAGGGTTACACCAACGAGAATCTCTTCGGGCTTCTCCAGCATCAAGCGATGGTCGGCGGTGAGGTAAGGCTCGCACTCAACAGCATTGATGATGACACACTCAGCCTTGCTTCCCGGAGGAGGACAAAGCTTTACGTGTGTGGGGAAGCAAGCTCCACCCATACCTACTACACCGGCATTCTTGATTTTCTCTACAATCTCTTCGGGAGTCAATGAACACTCCTTCACGAGGTTTTCGCTACGGTCGATACTCTCTTCCCACTCGTCGCCATCCACATCGATGAAGATGGCAGGCTTGCGGTAACCGCTTGCATCGATAACGCTATCAATCTTGGCCACCTTACCTGACACACCTGAGAAGATGGAAGCTGATACAAAACCACCTGCATCGGCAATCTTGGTACCCACTTTCACCACATCGCCCTTGGCTACGCAAGGTACGGCAGGTGCACCAATGTGTTGTGAGAGGGGATAAACCGCTTGTTTGGGCAATCCCAACACCTCAATGGCACTGGCGGCAGACAACTTGTTTTCGGCGGGATGTATACCGCCTATTTTGAATGTCTTCACGATTATATTTCTTTTTTAGTTCTTAATTATCTGTTAAATAATTCTCATCCGCAGATGACGCAGAATTTCTTTTTCTCCATAAAAGGAATCTCTGTGCCTCCGTGTCTCTGTGTGCTAAAGATTATTCAGCTTTAGGTGCTTCCGCAGCAGGAGTTTCTACCGCAGCAGGAGTTTCAACCTTCGGCTTGCGTGGAGGGAAGTTCACGCTAACGATAGCATTCTTCGGACATACAGCCTCACACTTACGGCACAAGCGGCACTTGTTGGGGTCGATATAGGCCAAGTTGTTGGTGACGGTGATGGCTTCAAACGAGCACTCCTTCACGCACTTGCCACATCCGATACAGCTTACCTTGCAAGCCTTCATGGCAACGGCACCCTTGTCCTTGTTGACACAGCTTACATACACACGGCGGTTGTTCTTGCCCTTCGGACGGATTTCGATGATTACGCGCGGACAAGCCTTCACACAGGCACCGCAAGCTGTACACTTCTCTTCATCCACTTCGGGAAATCCTGTTTCGGGATTCATGTGGATAGCGTCGAACTTACAAGCTGACACGCAATCGCCACATCCCAAGCATCCGAACGAACAGGCTGTCTCGCCGGCACTGGTAGCATGTGCTACCTTGCACGAACGGGCACCATCGTACTTCACGATGCGAGGACGATTTTCACAACTACCGTTGCATCGTACTACAGCCACTTTAGGCTCTGACGCTTCGGCTTCCAAACCGAGGATGGCGGCAATCTTCGACATAGCTGCCTGACCTCCGGCGGGACACAACTTTCCTTCGAGCGAACCCGCCTTCACACATGCTTCGGCAAAGCCCGAACATCCTGGATAGCCACATCCACCGCAATTTGCCTGAGGCAACACTTCGGCCACTTGAGCAATTCGCGGATCTTCATACACAGCAAACTTCTTGGAGGCCACATACAAGATAACGGCTGCTATCAAGCCGATGGCTCCAAGCGAAATCACTGCTACAAGAATTAAGTCCATAAATGTTAATTGTTAATTGGTTATTTTAATTTGTTATTGTAAATACAAACCTCTTCGCCATCTTGTCGCGACAGAAGTAGAGGCAAAGGTAATACAAGGCAAGCGAAACCAGTGCGGCAAGAGCCGACAGAGGTTCGTCGCCTCCCGTCACCATCCACGTGGCGTATAGCACGGCCACTAAAACGACAAAAGGAACGCCGAACGCCCAAAGGACGGCCCGCATTCCCATTGAAGTGGTGCCAAGGACATGTACCGTCTGCCCTACTTGGTAGTGCGCGGCATCCTTGGTGTATACGTCAATCATCTTTTCCTTGCTTTCCGAGGAGTTGCAATACTTGTGTGCGGCACAGGTAGCACAAGCCGAAGTTTGCACAATCCTCACGCGGACATGAATGCCCGCAATGCTTTCCACAGTACCCACATGTTGGATAATATCACTCATTTTGCAATGTACGCGTTACAAATTCGGTGCAAAAGTAATAATATTATAAGGAATATAGAAGGATTTGAAGGAGTTTTTTTGTGTCCGCCCACGATTTTTAGTTTTTTATGCAATTGAATAGGGGCAGATTCATCCCTATGATGAACCTTATTCATCCTTAGGATGAAGATGATTCAAGATACGGCTGAATGATATTCAAGTGCCGTATGTGTCACAATCATTCCTACAATGAATGAAGAACAGTGGTACAATGAACGATAAACAGTGGTACAATGAATGGCATACAGTGGTACAATGAATGACATACATTCCTATGATGAATAAGCATTGGTCGTTGCGTTTTATTTCTCAGGTAAGAGAAAAATTTTTCTCCTACCCGACAAAAAATTAAGCCATGTGAATGGCTGTTTCTTGACGAATAAAACCACTTGTTTGACAAAATGTTACCCCCCCCCTATAAAAATGTGACAATTTGTTTGTCAATTCAAATATATTGCGTAGATTTGCAGCGTTTTTAGTAATACATTAACACCTGTAATGACATGAAAAAGGTAATTGTAATCTTTGCACTCGTACTTCATGCAAGCCTTTGTGCTGCGCAGTATTATGTGACCTCTCCCAATAGGGAAATCAGAGTTTCGCTCAACACCAACCGCGACCGGAGCGGATGGAGTGCCTTCCTTGTGCCCACCAAGATGACAATGAAGGTCTCCAACTACACGCAAGATTTTGTGAACAGGGAAATAAACATCATTGTAAAGTCGAAAGGGAAAAGGTACTCGTTCGGAAAATCAAATATGAATAATGTCAACAAAGGAAACGGATTTGTGGATGCCCCCGATGCCATTGATTCAACGCTTGCCAATCTGAAGGGCAGATACAATACCATTACGCTGGCATCGGAGAATGGCATTATCCTCGAAGTGAGGGCATACAACAACGGCGTTGCCTACCGATTCAGAGTGATGGGTTATCCCGAGGATTACAAAATTCTTGAACAAACCAACGTCTTCCCCGGCGAGTCTCCTGTAGCCATTGTGGGTACATTCGAAGGCGAATATGTCTCACCTTGGCATGTGTTGAAAATCCGCGTGGAGGAGTTCAATCCCGAGACAGGCAAAACACCCACCAACACCATCAGCCCCACTTACCATCGTGGCCGTACGGTTGTACCTTGGCGCGATGCACTCTCGTCAGTATCAATAGGTATGTCGTTCGACTTCTATAACGGTGACACATGGAAGGGTATGACTGACACGCAAAGTATCCATGCAGACTTGACTTACAAGAGCCTATACGGTGGTGTAAGCGTTATGCGTTGCCAAGGGATTCTCTACATCCCATGGGGAGAAGATTATTGGCCGTTCAAAGGGATGATTGCCGGCATTGATGCCTGGGGTCTTGGCGCCAAAGCGGGATATTGCTACACTTATCAGAATGGGTATAATGTCTACAACATTATCCCTTACATAACAACCTCAGTTATGCACCTTCACCAACATGGTAAAACACGTGTGGGATACAAGTCTATCGACATGCATAACCATTGGGCAGTAGGCCCCGGCGTGAAATTCCAAACCTGTCCGCGCGAAAGAATCATGATTGGCATAGGATTGGAGCACCAATTCTTTCTTGACAAGAAGGCACCCGATGGAAAAACATCGCTGATGTTAAGCATCGGCAAGATGTTCTAAAATGGTTTCTTTGGTAAGTAACCTATATAAAAGGTCAATAGTTACAAGCAATGTGCAATGACTATTGGCCTTTATTTTCTTTTTATACCTCTATTTTTTTGCAACTTTCGTTGAAATAGCGTACTTTTGCTGAAATTTAATTACGTCATTGCAAAAACACAAATCTAAAATCATAAATAACTAAGAAAATGGAAAAACAAGAAGAACAATTCACGGGACTTCCCGAAAATGCCTTCCGCGAACTGAAGGAGGGCGAGAAGTACGAACCCATTCTTTCTCCCAAGAAGAGTTATCCCGAAGTGAACCTCTGGTCGGTACTTTGGGGTATCGGCATGGCCGTACTCTTCTCTGCCGCAGCGGCTTATCTTGGTTTGAAGGTGGGCCAAGTGTTTGAAGCTGCCATCCCCATTGCCATCATCGCCGTGGGTGTGTCGGGTGCAGCCAAGCGTAAGAATGCCTTGGGCGAGAATGTCATTATCCAGAGCATCGGTGCCTGCTCGGGTGTTATCGTGGCAGGAGCCATCTTCACCCTGCCGGCACTCTACATCCTGCAAGCCAAGTATCCCGAGATGACGGTGAACTTCTTCCAGGTGTTCATCAGTTCGTTGCTCGGTGGTGTGTTGGGTATCCTTTTCCTTATCCCTTTCCGCAAGTACTTCGTGAGCGACATGCACGGCAAGTATCCCTTCCCCGAAGCTACGGCTACCACACAGGTGCTCATCTCGGGCGAGAAGAGTGGCAACCAGGCCAAACCCCTCCTTATTGCTGGATTGGTGGGTGGTCTTTACGACTTCATCGTAGCCACCTTCGGATGGTGGAACGAGAACTTTACCACACGCATCTGTGCATGGGGTGAAACCATTGCTGAAAAAGCAAAGCTGGTGTTCAAGATTAACACCGGTGCGGCCGTACTCGGTTTGGGTTACATCGTTGGCTTGAAGTATGCCGCCATCATCTGCTTCGGTTCGCTGGCCGTATGGTGGATTATCATCCCCGGTATGTCGCTCATTTGGGGTGATGTGGTGCTAAACCAATGGAATCCCGATATTACACAAACCGTTGGCGAAATGTCACCCGAACAGATTTTTACCGCCTACGCCAAGAGCATCGGTATCGGAGGTATTGCCATGGCAGGTATCATCGGTATCATCCGCTCATGGGGCATCATCAAGAGTGCCGTTGGCCTTGCTGCTAAAGAGATGAAAGGCAAAGGTGGTGACACTTCTACCCTTCCCCGCACCGGTCGCGACCTCTCAATGAAGATTATCGCCTTCGGTAGCATCATCACTCTCATGTTGGTGTTCCTCTTCTTCTATTTCGACGTGATGCAAGGCAACGTGCTTCATGCCGTAGTTGGTATCTTGCTTGTAGCCGTTATCGCCTTCCTCTTTACCACGGTAGCGGCCAATGCCATTGCCATTGTAGGTAGCAACCCTGTGTCAGGTATGACCTTGATGACCCTCATCCTTGCCTCTGTCATCATGGTGGCCGTAGGTCTTGAAGGAACCACCGGTATGGTGGCCGCCCTCATCATGGGTGGTGTGGTATGTACAGCCCTCTCGATGGCAGGCGGTTTCATCACCGACTTGAAGATTGGTTACTGGATTGGTACCACTCCGCAGAAGCAAGAGGGCTGGAAGTTCCTCGGTACCCTTGTATCTGCCGCTACGGTAGGTGGTGTCATCATGATTCTGAATCAGACATACGGATTCACCAGTGGACAACTTGCTGCTCCACAAGCCAATGCTATGGCAGCCGTTATCGAGCCGTTGATGAGTGGTGTAGGTGCACCCTGGTTGCTCTACGGCATCGGTGCCTTGTTGGCTGTTATCCTCACTTGGTGCAAAGTTCCTGCTTTGGCCTTCGCCTTGGGTATGTTCATTCCCTTGGAGCTGAACACTCCGTTGCTTGTCGGTGGAGCCATCAACTGGTACGTCACTACCCGCAGTAAGGATGCCACCCTCAATGCCGAACGTGGCGAGAAGGGTACTCTTCTTGCTTCTGGTTTCATCGCCGGTGGTGCCTTGATGGGTGTGGTAAGTGCTGCCATGCGCTTCGGTGGCATCGATTTGATGAATACCGAATGGATTAGCAATTCATGGAGCGAAGTGGCCGCCTTGGTAGCTTACGCCGCACTGATATTCTATTTTGTAAAAGCATCAATGAAGAAATAATGAAAAAACTATTCATCGCCATTATGGCCACATTAGCAGCCTTTACAGGCGCACAGGCACAACAGAAAGGTGCCATCGAATTGAAGCTCTGGGAGCAAGGTGCCCCCAACAGTAACGAACTGAAGGAAGGTGACAAGATGTATCACGAGGCCACACTCACCGTCTATCCAGCACCGAAAGGACGCAACACAGGTATGGCCGTCATCGCTTGTCCCGGTGGTGGATACAGCCACTTGGCTACCGCTCACGAAGGTCACGACCAGGCCGCTTGGTACAATGCACAAGGCATCACCTTTGCCGTGCTTGTCTACCGTTTGCCCAACATGCATAAGGAGGTTCCCTTGAGCGATGCCCAGCAAGCTATCCGCATCATGCGCCAACGCGGAAGTGAATGGGGAGTGCATCCTAATAAAATAGGTATACAAGGTTCATCTGCCGGAGGTCACTTGGCCGCTACAGCCGCTACTCACTTCGATGCAGAGGAAACCGTACGTCCCGACTTCCAGATACTCTTCTATCCCGTTGTCTCTTTGGATAACGAAATCACTCACCAAGGTACACGTACATGGCTTTTGGGTAAGACACCCGACGAAGAGACTGTCAAACTCTATTGCAACGAATTGCAAGTGACACCGCGCACACCCAAAGCCTTCATCATGCACTCCAGTGACGACACGGCTGTACCCGTAGAAAACAGCCTCCGCTACTACCGTGCCCTTGTAGCCAACAAGGTGTCAGTCACCATGCACCTCTACCCTACCGGCGGACACGGTTGGGGCTTCCGCGACAGTTTCCCCTATAAGGCACAATGGACACAGGAGTTGGAAAAGTGGCTTAGAGAGATAAATAAATGAGCAAAAGCTTTGTCAATCAAAAATAAAGCAGTAATTTTGCGCCCGCTAATACGAGTTATTAGCACATTCAAATCATTAACTAATTAAAAATTAACAAAAAAAAGTAATGG
>JAFWYQ010000062.1 GCA_017517605.1 Bacteroidaceae bacterium | reverse complement strand
CAAAGCTACGTTCTCTTCGTAGGGGAGGTGAGAACCGTCGATCATCACTGAAGAGAAACCTGAGTCGATACAGCTCTTGCAAGTTTCGAAAGAATCTCCGTGGTCGAGGTGGAGTACGATTTCGGGCTTTTCGCAACCGAGTTCCTTAGCGTACTCTACAGCACCCTGAGCCATGTAGCGGAGCAATGTTCCGTTAGCATAGTCGCGAGCACCACGAGAAACCTGAAGGATAACGGGAGACTTGGTTTCAACAGCAGCCTTGATGATAGCCTGCATCTGCTCCATGTTGTTGAAGTTGAAAGCGGGGATAGCATATCCACCCTTGATGGCACGAGCGAACATCTCTTTGGTGTTCACAAGACCCAATTCTTTGTAATTTACCATTGTTGTTTGTTTATAATTGGTTAGTAATATTCAATTTTCAGCGCAAAATTACAGAATAAAGCATAAACAGCCGAAGGATAAAGATAGTTTTTTAACGTTTTATGGAAGAATGCCGTACTTTTCTTTTTTTGTAGGCTGATGTCCTGAAAAAATGCAATCTCCATGTTGCAATAATATTATTGGAAGAATGTATGGTGGTTTGCCATTCTTTTTGTTTCTTTGCAGAATAATTTATAGAATCACCAAAACAGAATAGAGAGTATGAAGCGAGTCCCCCTATACCTTATTATATATATACTGCTCTTTGGAGAGTTGTGCAGTTGCGAACGATTGGACATTCCTCTCCCTGATGAAGAGACAGAAGAGGACGTTACTCCTTCGCTTCCTGAACAGGATGTGAACAATGATGTGCGCGATGGCTCGCGCGAGTCCCCTTATACCGTGGCTCATGCACAAGCCATCGGGGATGAGTATTTTGAGGTGGAAGATGCATGGATTGAGGGATATATCGTAGGATGGATAAGCGGAAGCCACTATCCGAATGGTGCCCGCTTCTCGGCGCAATCGGCAGGCAATACCAACCTGTTGTTGGCCGATTCCATTTACGAGAACGACCCGGCGCATTGCCTCCCAGTGCAATTGCCCTCCAACAGTCAAATTCGTCAACAACTGAATTTGAAGGATAATCCACAAAACCTTCGCCGGCACATCAAACTGAAGGGCGACATTACAGGGTATTTCAATACTACGGGAGTAAAGAATACGTCTGTTTACGAATGGTTTGGTTCGTCGGCCATGGAGGATGAGAAGATTGCATTGTCGGTAACGGAATTGTATGAAGACTTCAGTAGCTTTGCATTGGGTGACTCTCTGAATCAGAATAACTGGAATATAGCAGCTTTCTACAAATACAACTGGAAAGTGGGTGGAAACTCACTTGAACGGTATGCAACCGTTTGTCATACGGACACGTTCAGCAACCGTCCGTTTGAATACTGGCTGATTACACCGCCCATCAATTTGGGACGAATGAAGAATCCCTACATATCGTTTGCCACATCGTATGCCAATTGGGATGGTATGAGCCAATTGGAGGCATTCATCCTTTCGGGAAAGAATCCTTATGTGATACATCTGCTTCCTTATGTGGATGCAATCATGGCCAACCCCGAGACAGGGCAAGAGAACCAATGGGTTAAATCGGGAGAGGTTAGTTTGAGTTCCTATTCCGGCATTTCCTATATCGGGTTCAGATACAAAGGAATAAGCTCTGGACGTGATGGCACAACCTTCCGAATTGATGACATCCGTCTGATAGATAAGGATTAGACTTCCATTTGAGATTGCCCGTTTATATGAGGAGTATTTGCCCGCTTATCTTTCTCCTGCTCTTCTTATACCTATGTTTTATGGCGCTTATGCCTATCTTCTATTGCCCACGAAGTCGTATTTTTGACCTGTCTCACCTTGGTGATACACCCGTCTCACCCTTGTGATGCGTGTGTATCACGTGGGTGATGCAACCGTATCACAAGGGTGAGACGGGTCAAAAATACGACTTCGTGGGCAATAGAAGATAGGTGTGTGGGGTATTCAACTTACTCTTCCCCATTCATCATTACTTCGGTCGTATGTCTGGAGCGGATAAGTTTGCGTGCCAAGCGTTGTACGTCCTTGGTAGTGATTTGGTGTAGTGTCTCTCCGTTGGTGAGCATGTCGTCGGAACCATAGCGCACACGGTCGGTCAATGCATCCATCCAAAAGGCATCCGTAGCGCGATAAGCCGTGTATTGCTTCTGCAAATATTCCTTGGCTTTGTTGAAATGTTCGGTTGAAGGCCCTTCGTCTGCAACTTGGCTGAGCAGGTCGATAGCCTTCTGTAACAGGGTGCGTGCCTGTTGGGGATTGGTATTGAAGTTGAACATCAAGGTCAGCTCATCGGCTGGTTGGCGCGAGATGCGCGAGGTGACACTGACGTTGTAGGTCCCTCCCTCCTGTTCGCGTAATGTCTCGGTACAGAGGCTGTTCATCACTTCGCTGAGGGTAGCGCAAGCGAGGTTATTCTTGGCTGTGTAACGTTCCTTGGCCAGCATGTTGTAGATGACGGTGGTGACGGGGTTCTCCATGGGTATCTGGACATTTGCCGTATGCTTACCGCGACTCAAACGAGGTAACGCATCTAAATCAGCCTCTTCGCATTCCTTGGGATTGCCGGGCATGGAAGCTACGTATTGGCAAAGGAGCGGACGGAGTGAGTCGACATTCATTTGGCCCACGAAGATGAAAGTGAAATCGCCAGCATTGGCAAACCGCTCTTTGAAGAGGGCACATGTACGGTCGTAATCCACACTGTCGGCCAATGCCAACGAGGCTTTACGGCTACGTGGATGTGGTTCGTACATGGTGCTTCGAAGGGTGTCGCTGAAATAGGTCATGGGACTTTCCATGCGCTGGCGCACTGTGCTCCTCATGCTGTTCTGCCAACGGTGGAAAGCTGTAGTGTCCTGACGTGGTGAAGTGGTAAAACGAAGATGCATCAGTTGGAGCAAATCCTCCACATCGTTCCAACGGCAATTGCCATTGAAGGATTCAGTGAGTGTACCAACATTGGTCTGGTACGAAGCGGTGCTTCCCTCCAGAGCACGTCCGAGTTGGCGACCGGTGAGGTGTGCCAATCCACCCATACCGGGCAGAGCATTGATGGCGTTGATGTTGTTATACTCTTCATCGGGAATCAGTGAAGTGCCGCCGTGGCTGAAGGCTGTCAGTTGTAGGATGTCGTTCGCGGCCTTGGTGGGTTTCAGTATCACCCGTGCTCCGTTGCTAAGGGTGAACTCGTGTGTGCCGTATAGTTTGTTCTCTGTCTCCTTTACGATGGTGCCTGCTACAGGCATTGTGGGCATCAATTCAGGTACTGGCTCTGTTTCGGGTATTTCGTATGGAGTTGTCTGCTGTCCCCATGCTTCGCCGTAGGCTTCCAACACTTCGGCTTCGGTAGGCCATTGGTTGCCTTCGCGTTCTTGTCCTTGCAGCAGGATGGCAACACCTCCTTGACTGTAGAGGAATTGGTTGAGGCGGGCGTTTACGTCGGCCAAGGTCAGACTCTGTAATAACTGGCGATAGAGTTTCATCTCTTCGGCTTGGGAGAGGAGGGGGTGGCTATGCAGGAAGTGTGCCATGCACTTCTGTACAAGAGCATTGTTGTTGAGGGATGAGGTGTTGATGCTCTCTTCGGTCATGCTGATGGAACGGCGCAAATCATTGCATACGCGTTCAAACTCGGCAGGGGTAAAGCCATGCTCCATCACTTGTTTGAGTTGGAATACGATGGCTTTCATTCCGGCTTTCCAATTGTCGCCCTTGAAATAGGCATGAGCCGACAAGGCTTTCTTGGTCATGGCCAAAGAGTAATCGCCATCAGAGAATTGGAGGTTGAACTCTTGTGGATTGTTACCCTCCGTTGCTTGGTCATACAGGCGGTAAGAGAGCATGGAAATGACCATTTGTCGGCACAGATTCTCTTTTTGTCCGGCTAAGGTCAGGTTCGCCTCTTTCGGTTGCGGGTCGTACTTATAGCTGATGCGCAAGGTACCCGAAGTAAGTTCTCGGTCAGTACCGATGGCTACGATAGGTGTGGCATTGTCAGCTACGGTGAAATAGGGACGTTCGGGGGCATCTTCCTTTAATGGAATGTCTTTCCAGAGCACCTTTATCCGATTCTCTACATAGTTGGCATCCACGTCACCTGCAATGATGATGGCTTGCAAGTCGGGACGATACCAACGGTGATAATAGTCGCGTAGAGCCTTGTGTGGAAAGTTATCCACAACCTCCATCAATCCGATGGGCATCCGATGGGCATAGCGGTTTCCGTCGGGGAAGAGTTTGGGGAGTGTCTGCTCGTAGATGCGTTCGCGTGCGCCTGTCTTGGTGCGCCACTCTTCGTGGATAACCTTGCGCTCGGCATCAATTTCCTTTCCTTCCAACGAGATGAATCCGCTCCAGTCGTGGAGAATCAAGAGGCAGGAATCTACCAGTCCTTCGCGCCGGGTGGGTACGTTGGAGAGGTTATAGACCGTCTGGTCAAAGGAGGTATAGGCATTGATGTCGGTGCCGAAGCGTACTCCGTTTTCCTCCAAATACTCGATCAGTCGCTTGCCCGGGAAATTCTTGGTGCCATTGAAGGCCATGTGTTCCAAGAAGTGGGCCAGTCCGCGCTGATTTTCTTCCTCCAGGATAGAACCAACCCGTTGCACAATGTAGAACTCGGCCTGCCCTGTAGGCTTCTGGTTAGGACAAATGTAGTAGGTCAGTCCGTTGGACAGCGTGCCGTAACGTACCGCTGGGTCTATAAGAAGGGATTGGGCAAAGGTAAGGAGGGGGAAGAAAAGGAGTGTTAAAAGGAATGTACGCATGGTATATAAGGTATTAGCTACGAGCTACGAGCTACAAGTAATCCATGCGGTATTAAACTTGTCACTCATAGCTCGTTACTCGTAGCTGATTATTACTTCTTCTTATACATAATCTTCACCGGCTGGTAGCAGACGTTCTCATACTTGTTGAGCACGGTGCCCTTGTCAGTGTCGATGACCCACACACTGCCGTTAAGCCCCGGTTGGTCAGGTTCGTAGAAGGCAACATAAGTGCGGGTGTGGTCGGTGCTGAGCTCAAGACCAGTGATGATGGCCGATTCGGAGCCGACGGTCAGGAGGTCATCGGCAGCGGTAATCATCTGTGAGGAGGTGTAGTTCCAACGTTTCACTTTGTTTCCTTCAGCAAAAAGCATGGAGTAATAAGTCCGGTTGGCTACGCAGGGAGTGGTTTCGGTGAGGGAAAGCTGGCCGATGCCGCACATTTCGTAACCGCCGTTGTCAATGAGGACATTTTCCAATGTTTCGGAATTGTATTCCCAAAAGTCAACAGAGAGCCGGCTCTTCTGGAACATGATGCCGGTGGCATTGGATGTGATGACGAGTGCTTCAGGATTGCCTCCGGCCCGCTTCTGTTCGTCGGTCATGCGCACAAGCACCATCTTGCGGATGCTGAGTCCATTGAAGAAGTTGGCTGTTCCCTGACATTCCTCGCGGCTCAGGTGGTACTTCTTTCCACAATAGTAGGGGCCGTATCCACGATAAATCATGCAGAGGGCATTGATGTCGGTGTCCCAATAAAGGAGATTGTAGTTTCCGCCCGTGCCCCCGTCGCTGATGATGGCTGTCTGAGCATAAGTATAGGGAAGTTTTACCGGTTTGGCCAAAGCTCCTTCAGTGGTGGAGAACTCATAGACATGCCCATTCTCACACAGCACAGGATAAGCCACCCCCGAAGCTCCCACGGAGGGAATGCCCATCTGGGTAGGTTTGAAGTCGGGGTACTCTGGAGCCGTAATCATGTTTTCCACCACAAAGGTTTTTTCGTTGAGGTAATAGATGGTGGCAGGTGAGGTGCCGTTCTCGTTACCTTGGCAAGCAACGATGAGGTTTCCGCTACTCTGTACCATGTCGGCCGGGTTGGCTGCAAAGGCATAATCTGTATTGTTGGCACAGAATTGGTCACCACTCATGAAACCTGTGGGTTCACTGCCATCAGCAGGCATGAGCATGAAGGAAAGCATACTGTTTCCCTCGGCATCCTTGCTGATGAGGGTGATACCCTCTTCGTAAGGTGAGTTGACGTGAAGCTCAAAGGGGAAGAACGTTTTTCCATCACTGTTCTCTACAATCAGACGGCATTGGTAGCTGCCCAACTCCTTGCCTTCATAGACAAACTCTTTGTCGTGACTGTATGTCTCCAAATTGATTTCCCACGTATAGGTAAGTTCTTTTTCACGGGTTGTCTGGCTGACGACGGGTGAAATGGTGAGTGTCTCGTTCTTGTTGATGTTGTACACCTGTTGGATGGAAGTACTGTCGATGACGATTTCCGAAATGGGGCGGTTGCCCAACGTGGTTTCATCGTCGAAACAAGAAGTGAGAGATGTTGTCAATAGGGCGATTGCCAATATATTCTTTAGTTTCATTGCTGAATGTATATTATCTGATTATTTTTCTGTCTATCTACACTGCAAACGGGTCGGGGAAATCAAAGGGAAAGTCGGGGTATTCGTCCAGAATCATTTCCCTGTTGGCAGGGTCGTTGAAGTGCTCATACATGGGTTGGTAGATGTACTTCTTGAAGATGGTGCGATACTGGTATGGGTCGCCGTATTCTATGTGCTCCAGATTTTCGCCATAGAGCTTCACCATTTTCTTGTAGGTCTCGGGTTGGATGGCTTCAATGGCATGGAAATATTCTACCATTTTGATGAACTTATACGGATGCCATACTCCAAGGGAACTGAGTGACCAGACCTTTTCTCCATGCGCATTGTACCAAGCCGGCTGTTCTACGGCATTGTCAAACTTGCTTTGGTGTACTTGGCTGAGTGAATCGAGCGTGGGGGTGAAGTGCTCATTCTTTACCAAACGGAGGGTCAGTTGGTAACGTTCGTACCCGTTGGCATAGTCGCCTTGTAGTCCGTCGCGCAGGATGCGGATGGGGATGTAGCCTGTGATGGAGTCGGGCAGGATGACAGCTTCGTCAATCTCGTACTGCACGCCTTCTATAGCTTTGCATTGGTCTGTCACCAATTCAAAGCCGATGGAGCGGGGTGCCTTTGACGGAGCGCCCATAATCTGTACCGGCACTTTCAGTGTGTATTCCCTCACTTCGATGGGGGTGACACTGAAGGAGTATTGGCTGGAGTCGCTGGTGAAATAGATACCTGTATAGGCTGTGTCGAACTTCATGTAGTCTTCATCCTCGCAGGCTGTGAAGCCGAGGGCAAGGGCGAATGTCCCTATGATATAATTGAATTTCTTCATTTTAATCTTTTTAATTCGTTATAGTCTATTTTCGTATTCACTGTCGGGAATAGGAACCACATATATCTTCTTGCTGGCTGGGATGACTTTTTCCTTTCCTGTGGCATTGTCCCATGCGTTGATGTTCAGGTGTTGGCGTTTCAAGTTGAAGAATGTCTGTCCTTCGCCGAAATACTCCTTGAAGCGTTCGAGGTTGATAAGTTCCTGAGTCAGTGTCTGGTCTTTGATTGCAGATAATCCGCGCGACTCCAATACCTGGTTGTAATATTCGGTGGCCAGTTCTATATCGCTCTCCAATAGTGATTCAGCCATAATGTAGTACATTTCTGGCAAGCGGATGAGGTTGATTCCTTGAATCAGTTCCTTGGGACGCGATGAACCCATGTTCTGCAATTCATACGAATCGGTGAGTTTGCTCAGTCGCAATGTGGGAGTACCACCCAATTCTACCGAAGTGAAGTAGGCGGTTGTGCGATAATCCAATCCGTCGGCCTGTTGTTCGTAAATGCTTTCAATGTCACCACGTGGATTCAAAGAGTAGTAACTGGTGGTAGCTTGCAATTTGGCATACACATTGTTGTAGAACTCTGCAAAATAGATGCCGAAGAGTGTCTCTTTTTCGGAAAGCACGCCGGCAATGTCGCCATTGATGTCGGTCTTCACATTCAGTTTGTAGGGGCTTTCATCAATCACCTTCTTGGCATAGACGGCTGCATTTTCCTTGTCGCCCATGGTCAGATAGACGCGTGCCATCAGTGCCTGCACGGCATAGAGGTTGCAATGAATCTGACGGTCGGTCATGAAAAGTCGGTCGTTTACGTACTGTGCTTCGTCGGCCAACAGGCGCTCTGCTTCGTGCAAGTCGGCCAAGATGTGTTCGTAGTTCTTGGCTAACGGTTCGAAGTTTGGCGTATTCAGCGAGAACTCCGTGGCGTAGGGGATTCCTTCTGCTTCGGGGTTCTGTGTGATCTGTTCGGCATAGAGGCGCATCAGGTCGAAGTGCATGAAGGCGCGGAGTCCCAACGCTTCACCTTTATATATGGTATAAGGGTATTTGGAGGCTGAGGCTACGAGGTCAGCGGCCAAGATGCTGTTCACGTTGGAAATGTTCTTGTACATGGCCGTCCATATACCTTCGAACATCCCTTTTACGTTGGTGTTGTCGTACTCATAATTCCCCATCGCTTCGATGGAGGTGTTGCCCTTGCAGGTAAGGTTTTGTGCCAATATCTCCATGGTGGAGAAGTGCAGCTCCTGTCCGTAGAGCGTTTGGTTGCGCATCTGTGAATAGACTCCGTAGAGGGCATCCTCAATACCTTCGGGCGAGGTCAGCATTTCGTCACCTTTAA
Source organism: Bacteroidaceae bacterium (assembly GCA_017517605.1). GTDB lineage: Bacteria > Bacteroidota > Bacteroidia > Bacteroidales > Bacteroidaceae > Phocaeicola_A. The sequence goes on along the minus strand of JAFWYQ010000062.1, from coordinate 25,201 downwards.
TCTGTCCTTCGGGGGTGATGTCAAGGAAATCGTCGCAAGCGGTGAAAGTAACTCCACAAACGATGGCGAAAAGTATATATTTGAAAGTCTTCATTCGGCTTTTTATTTTTAACTTTTGATTTTTAATTTAGTTAGAACGTTGCACTCACATTGATTTCAAATCCCTGGCTGTAGAGATAGCTGGTACCGCGTTCAATCTTTACACTGGAGAGACGCAGAATGTCGGTGAAGTTGATTCCGGCACGCAAGTTACGCAGATGGAGCGGCTTGTACAGCTTCTCGGGGAACTCATAGCTGAGGTTCAGTGTACCCAAGGTCAAGGTGTTCTCCTCCTCGGCAAAGCGGTCTGTCTGGTTGGGACGGCTGCTGTCGGCAATGTTTTTGTAGAAGGCAATGTCACCCGGTTGTTTCCAACGGTCGTCAAACACGCGCTGGTCGGCATTCTGCATCGGGTCGCTTCCTTCCACTTTCGTAATACGGGTAGTATTGTAAATCCAGGCACCCAAGCGGAAGTTGAAGAGTGCATAGAGGCTGAATCCCTTCCAATAGACGTGTGTATTGAAGGTTCCCGTATATTTCGGTTCGGTGTCACCAATGAGCACACGGTCGGTGGGGTCGTAGTCGAAGGTCAGCGTTCCGTCGCGCTTGATATAGACCTCTTTACCCGTGGCAGGGTCGATACCGGCCGAGCGAACCAACTTCAGCGCAGTGGTGCTTTCTCCCTCAGCATACTGAGGTAGCGGGGCCAATGAGGTTCCTGCATTCTCTTGGTTCTCCTTGTTGATTTCCTCCAAGGCTTTGTTGATTTTGGTAATCTTGTTGCGGTTGAAGTAGCCCATGGTTCCAAGTTTCCACGAAAACTCGCTGTTGCGGAAGATGTAACCGTCCACTTGGATTTCGACACCTTTGTTTTGCATTTCACCCAAGTTGGAGGTGGCGGTGGTCACACCCGTTGAGGGCGCTTTGGCTTTATCCAACAGCAGATCGGTAGTGTTGCGGATGTAAGCATCCACTACAATGTTCAGTCGTTTGTTGAACATGCTGAAGTCGAGTCCCACGTTGTAGTTCATGGTGCGTTCCCAAGCCAAATCGACATTGCCTATGGTGAGGGGAATGGCACCGATGCCGTTCTTGTATTCATATTCGTTGCTGTACTGGTACATTGTCATGGCTTGGAAGGGGCTGAAGCTGACCTTACCTGTGTAACCGGCACTGGCACGCACTTTGAAGAGGTCGAAATGCTTCTTGATGTTCTTCATGAACGGTTCGTTCAGAATGTTCCATCCCACACCACCTGACCAGAAGTGGCCGTAGCGGTTGTTGGCTCCGAATTGCGAAGAACCTGTTACGCGCCAGGTGGCATCGGCAAAGTAGCGGTTGCGCCATGAGTAGTTGCCTGTGACGAACACGCCTACATCGGATGATTCTGCCAAATCTCCATAGGGTTTTGAGTTGGTGGGATAACCTGCCGCATTGCCGATGTAGGAGTTCTGGTCATTGAAAAATCCGAGGGCTTGCATTGTCTTGCTGCTCAGTTCCGAGTGGTTGATTTCCCATCCGGCATTAGCGCTGACAAGCGACTCGTCTTCAAAGAATTTGTTGAATGTAGCTACAATGTTTCCATTATAACTGGTCGATTTGCTGTCAATCTGTGTGCTGCTTCCCTTCTTTGTCAAGTCTGTCTCGTGTTTGAAGGTGCGCGATTTGGGCGACACGAATATGTCGCTCCATCCCGTTTCGCTGGTGATGTTGAAGTGACCCGTCACGCGGAACTGGCTGTTGATGTCCCAACGGAAATCTGTCACGTTGGTGAAGGTGTTCGTCCCATTTCGGCTGTAGCTTCCGAGGCTGGCTTCGTAGAGAGGGTTGTCCAAGTCCCAAGCCAAGTCGGTGTTGGGTGTACCGTCCTCGTTGTACATCCGCTCGTAGGGATTCATCAATACGTATTCGGCAAAGGTGCCGTAGGGGGTATTTTGAGCCTTGATTTCGGCATAGGTTGTTCTGTTTGAAATTTGGATGGCGTTGTTGATGAAGTAATCCAACTTGAATCCAAGGTTGTAACGCTTACGGTAGTCTTCCTTCATGACACCTTTGGTGTCGGCGAAGCGACCGGTAAGTTCGTAGCGCAAGTTTTGTGCACCACCATAGACGCGCAGCGAGTGGTCGTGGCTGAACGATGTGCGTGCCGGTTGCGACAACCAGTCGCTGTTCTGTCCGGCCATTACGGCTTTGTAGCGTTGATTATAGAGTTCATCCAGTTTGTACTGTTCTTCAATGTTTCCACCCGCATCGTAGAGTCCGGCCATCTGTTCGTAGCGCAGTTTGTCGGCAGCGTTCAGCACATCGTAGTCGCTAAGGATTGGTGTCTGTAGGTTTCCTGTAAAGTTGTATTGTACACGCAGAGTGCTTTCAGCCAATGGTTTGCGGGTGATGACAATCACACCATTGGCGGCCTTTGAACCATAGAGGGCAGTGGCCGAAGCATCCTTCAGTACGTTGATGGTTTCCATCTCGTTGATGTCGAGGTCATAGAGGTCCTGCATGGTGATTTCTGTACCATCCAGAATGATGGTAGGTTGGTTCACGTCCTGTCCGCTGTTACTGAACGAGGTCATGCCGCGCAGCACCAGTTCGGGTACGTGGTTGGGATTCGAGCCTTGGGCGGTATTCTGCACCATGGCCATACCCGGAGTCAGTGCAGCGATGGCACTGACAATGTTCACGCCGCTCACCTGCTTCAAGTCGGCACCGTTGATTTGTGTGACTGATCCGGTAAAGCTGTTTTTGTTCTTGTTGAAGAATCCTGTCACCACCACATCGTTGAGGCTGTTGCTCTCTTCGCGCAGGCGTACGTGTACATTATCTAATTTGTCACGTCCCGGTTTCAGTACGTGCATCTGATAGCCGATGTAGGAGATTTGCACTTCATAGTCGTTGCCCGAGGCTTGGATGCTGAAGTTTCCGTCAATGTCGGTGATGACGCCATCATCGACTTTCCCATTTCTAACGATAGAAATGCTGACTCCGATTAGCGGTTCTCCCGTCTGATTGTCCGTTACTGTACCCGATATGCGAGTCTTTTGGTCGTTTTGAATCTCTCCAGCAGCGATGGACGAATCACTTGTGTCCGCTACAGCGTAAGCGGGAGTTACAAGCAGGCATCCGGTCATCAGCCATCCGGCGAGAGTCTGTCCGATAGGATTCTTTTTCATCAGTTTGGTTAGAATTTAAAAAATATTGAGTTTGTAAGTTGTGAGACGTTGAACTCACAAACTTACAAACTCAAAAACTATCTATTTATTATTTTACAGCCACCTTGGCAACTGCATTTTTAACCTTTACAAGGTACAATCCCTTGTTCAATCCGCTTACCTGAGAAGCCATGCCGCTGAATACGGTGCGTCCGCTCATGTCGTAAACCTCGACAGCTTGTGCTTCACCGGCTACGTAGATAGTACCGTTGGCTGACCATGCTTTCAAGGCAGGAGCAGCTTCGATGTTCTCGATTGAAGAAGGACCTACAGTAGCTTTTACATTGGTGTAGAATGCAGCCAATGTGGTCGTTGAATTTTCTAAGAGATACAAGTTTACACAGAAATTGTCAATGGATAATGAACCGTCTTCATTAACTTTCACTTTGATGTCGTTCGGTTGATTATTCAAGTCTGCAATCGTGTAATAAGCTTTTCCTGATTCTGGTATACCAATGTATGCACCAGCCTTAATAGCTGCTTCTGTGTCAGAAGTTACATTGAATCCTGCACCACCATTGAGGTTATAAATATCATAACCCATAAAGTTTATAATAGTATAGATTCCACTGCCCCAATCTTTGACGGTCATCTCAAATGTTGTAGGATAGGTGTAAGCGTCGTTGTAAGACTGTACGTCTGCTGTTACTGTGAATGTTTGTGCCCAAGAGAATGGTTCTGGTTTGACAGTTTCTTCTTTTGTTGCTGTTACTGTTTGATACCAAGCTGCAAAGCTGTGGTTCTGAGTCCTATCTGCATTGTATGTCATTTCGCTGATGCTGAAGTCACTGATGGTGTATGTGCCATCAGAGAGGCGTGTAAGCATCAAGGGGAATTCCTGCAGATTCTGATCCTTCAGATAGAGGTATTTCTCTCCTTGGGTGATTGTTTGTACGGCCTTTCCTGTTGCAATTTCTGCCACGTTAGGGTCATCGGCAGAAGGTGTCAAAAGGATACCTCCGTAGTTGAGTGCTGCCACATCGTTGCCCATGAAGTTGGTGATGAGGTACATGTCATAATCGGCATTGTAGGTAACTACCATGTCGAACTCTTCGGGATAGTCAAATTCTGTGAGTTGTTTCATGATGCTTCCTGCCTTAATCTTGTAAGTACCTTCCCATGTTACTTTTTCTGTCTCACCACCTTGACGCTTGGCTGAACCGGCAATGTAGTATTGCAAAGTTCCGCCCTTCACTTCGGGGCTGATAGAATCTTGGGCGATGTACATACCGCTGGTGAGGGTCAACAGGTTTTCGTTGGCCAAGCTGAAACTGATGTTTCCTTGATTGCCTCCGTAGTAAACAAGGCCAATTTTGTTTTCTACATCAAAGTAAGTTTCCTTGAAGGGAATATTCAATGTCACACCATCAAAAGAGCCTGTCAGTGCTAAAGGAGCAAATTCACCAAGGGTAAGACTGATACTGTATGCCTTCTTTGTGTCGTCTGTAGCAGTCAGGGTCATGTCCCACTCTGTCGGCAAGGTAGAACCTTCCATCACGTCATAAGTTCCCTTACCGGCAGTGAAGTGCCAATCGCCACTGAGGTCAGTCACGTCAATGTTTTCACTTTGTACCAAGGTCATTTTAACATTGGTAAAGCTGGCAGCAATAGTGGCAGCACTGTTGGCATGGTCACAAGTTACCAATGTGAAATTGGGTAATGTGATAGTTTTAGTGGCTGGGTCGAAGGTGTAGAGGATTTCGCTATACGTGTTGCCTTGTTCAAACGGATAAGCACCCTCTGCATTGGCCATATACACTTTACCGCCCCATACGTCATAGTTTCCGTTCGGGTTGGTTATCTTGATAGTGTTGGCTGTCAAATCAATATCGTTGATTTTTTGTACTGCAGTAGCACCAGCCAATCCTTGAATTTCTCCATCGTAGATGTTTTGTGAGCACTTGGTGATAACCACCTCGCACTCGCTCTTGAAATGGTCCTTCAATGCCTGTCCGGCATCGGTTACGTTTACGTCAGCGGTGAACTTGTACGTACCGAACAAGTCAGCTGCCGAAGCCACTTGTGCACGGGCCGGAAGGGCCAGCATGAAAGCGGCGATGAGTGCAAGGGCACTCTGCAAAAGGGTAATTTTCTTCATACGCTTAATGTTAATTGTTAATAATTTGGTTTTGATGATTTGTTTTCTTTTAGTTTGTAAGGACTTTAAGGACTCTAAAGATTTTAAGGTCTCTAAAGTCCTTTAGGCTTTGGGGATTTTTATCACTTCAGCCCCTCCAGCAGCTTCACCAAGCCGGGGCCTTGGCTGGGGCGGGGGGCACCGTGCATGTAGAGCTTTCCTTCAGGGTCGTAGATGGCGAAGAAGGGGATACCCTTTACGTTCAAGGCTTGACCGAGGGTGTTTTCGGGATTCCAGAGTTGGTTGCCGTGCATGTTTTTCTCTTCCATTTTCTTTATCCAAGGCTCTTTGGTGGAGTCGATGGAGATGGAGAGGAAGACTACTTTGTCGTTCTTCAGTTCCTTTTCTAATTTTTGCAAAGCGGGAACTTCGCGCAGACAAGGTACGCACCAGCTTGCCCACATGTCGATATAGACATATTTTCCACGGAAGGTGGCGAAATCAACCGTGTTGCCCTCTTTGTCCTTCAGCACTACGTTTTCGGGGAAGGGTTGTCCGGGGATGGTGGCTTTCAACTTGGAAAAACGTTCGGCATGGCTGGGGTCGAGACCATAAACCTCGGTGGCTTTCTTCAAGCGCTCGAGGCCCTTCTCAAAACCGTCGGCATAGTTGAAACGGGTCACATATCGGTTGGCAATGTTGTTCTTTACCTTGTTTTTCAACGTGGTGTCGTTGTAGTGGGTGTCAAGGTAGATGAGTGCACTGTCCAAGTTGTTTTGGTTGGGGATGTTGGCAAACACGATGTTGGGTGTGTTGGCAAAGAGGGCGGCCAAGGGGGTGTCCAATACGCGATGCGGATCGGCTACGATATCTTCGCGGCTATAAGGCATCTCTTCGGGCGCTACCTGCAGGAGTCGTTGCACAGATGAGTAGCTGTCGTAAGCGCTGATGTAGCTCCATAATCCCAAGTATTCCTCTACCTTGTCCGAGCAGTTGTATTCGTTGGCAATAGAGTCTGCTTTAGTGATGAAACTCTTCAGTACGGCAGGAGTGGTAAGGTCGGTGCCTGGATTCCATATAGCGCGGCTGAGTTCGCCGTATGCTGTGGCGTAGGCGGCCAATGCCTGATTGTCGTCGCTGCCCTCAACGGATACGGCTCCGCGTTCACCAAAGGTTACTTTTGCGGTAGCTTCCGCTTTGGTCACGGGGACATAGAAGGGCAATATGGTTTGTGATTGTCCTTTGATGGATACAAAATTGTAGAAACCCGTTTCTGAAGTTTCCATATCGGCTTGGTAGACGCTACCGTTGGCACTCAATTCAATGGCACCTTCGTCGTTGCCCATAGGCACGAGCATCAATTTCCGCTCATCAGTGTCGTTGGCGGTAATCGTAATTTGTACTCTTTCTTGACGGGGAGCAGTGCAAGCCATCAAGCTGAGTATTAACATGCTAATAAGTCCTCTCTTCATGTTTGATGTGTTTAATCCATAATAGGGTGCAAAGGTAGTCATTTAATGGCAAACTACCAAATGTGGACTTCTTTTTTGAGATTTGTTTAGAGATAAGGAGGCTTTTGGGGGTTAGGAAATCCCATGTTTATAGTTTAAGCAGGTTCAGCCTTGGGATGATGTTGGTTTAGCCTTGGGATGATGTAGGCTTATCCCTGGGATGGAGTGTAGCTTCTTTTTTTGACTGTTTTGTCGTGTCAGAAATTTTATCTACTTTTGCATCTGTGAAGGCCGGTCAGCACTTCGGAATAAAAATAAACGCGGGTTTATTTTGTTCTTCTCTCAGTTTGCACTACCTTTGCACACTGAAACGAAAAAGAGCAATGATAACGATAGAACAACTGAAAGACGTAAAGACGCGAACAGAGGCGCTGAACCGCTACCTCGACATTGATGCAAAGGTAATACAGGTAGAGGAGGAGCAGCTCCGTACGCAGGCTCCCGGATTTTGGGACGATGCCAAAAAGGCTGAGGCCCAGATGAAGAAAGTGAAGGGCTTGCAGGCTTGGATTGACGGCTACAAGGAGGTGAAGACCTTGGCCGATGAATTGGAGTTGGCCTTCGACTTCTGCAAGGACGAACTGGTGACCGAGGACGAGGTGGACGAGGCATATGCCAAAGCCATCGAGGCCGTTGAGGCACTGGAGTTGAAGAACATGCTCCGCCAGGAGGCCGACCAAATGGATTGTGTGCTGAAAATCAACTCAGGCGCCGGAGGTACCGAGGCACAGGATTGGGCCAGCATGCTGATGCGTATGTATATGCGCTATGCTGAGCAGAATGGCTACAAATTGGCCATCAGTAACTTGCAAGATGGTGATGAGGCCGGCATCAAGACGGTGACAATGGAAATTCAAGGGCCATACGCATACGGCTATTTGAAGGGCGAAAACGGTGTGCACCGTTTGGTGCGCGTCAGTCCCTATAATGCACAGGGCAAGCGCATGACATCGTTTGCCTCCGTCTTTGTCACTCCGCTGGTGGACGACTCTATCGATGTGGTGGTCGAGACGGCCCGCATCTCATGGGATACCTTCCGCTCGGGTGGTGCTGGAGGTCAGAATGTGAACAAGGTGGAGTCGGGAGTTCGCCTCCGCTATCAGTATAAAGATCCCTATACGGGCGAAGAGGAGGAAATCCTCATTGAAAACACCGAGACGCGTGACCAACCAAAGAATAAGGAAAATGCCATGCGCCAGTTGCGTTCAATCCTTTACAACAAGGAACTTGAGCACCGCATGGCCGAGCAGGCAAAGGTGGAGGCCGGCAAGATGAAGATTGAGTGGGGTTCACAAATCCGCTCTTACGTCTTCGATGACCGTCGCGTGAAAGACCACCGCACCAATTGGCAGACGAGCGATGTGGGCGGTGTGATGGATGGTAAGATTGACGGATTCATCAAAGCCTACCTGATGGAGTTTGCCGGAGAGGGAGAGTAAGTTCTAGACAATCTAGATAATCTAGAGCATATAGACAATCTGGAATTTCTAAAATTTAGAGAAAAACATCAATCATAAATCAAAATAATCATGGGAAAGAACAGACAAATGCAGCGTCAAGAGCGCCGCGCAAAGCGTGAAGAAGAACAGGCACAGAAGGTTATGAAATGGGTTTTCATCGGCTTGGGAGTGTTGGCCTTGGTTGGCATCTGCTGGGCGGCATTGATGTAATATGTCTCAAGAAATAGAGCGCAAATTTTTGGTGGAGGATGATAGCTACAAACAGATGGCTTCGTCCTCCAGTCGTATTGTGCAGGGCTATATCTGTCGCACAAGCGGACGTACGGTGCGTGTCCGTATCCGTGGCGGGAAAGGGTATCTGACCATCAAAGGCCCTTCGCCCGACGGGGGGATCAGCCGTTATGAATGGGAACACGAAATACCTGTGGACGAAGCCCGCGAACTGATGCAACTTTGTGAAGGAGGTGTTATCGACAAGGTGCGTTATTTGGTTCCGTGGGGAAAACATATTTTTGAAGTAGACGAGTTTTTGGGAGACAATGAAGGGTTGGTAATGGCCGAAGTGGAATTGGATGCCGTGGATGAAACTTTTGAACGTCCTCCTTTCCTTGGTAAAGAGGTGACGGGTGACCGTCGATACTACAACTCATGCCTGACGGAACATCCGTTCAAGGAGTGGGGAAGGTAGGTTTGAGCGATGGCTTATAGCGATGGCTCTCTAATTTGCCATAGCCATAACCAAACAGTATAGTTCAAAATTCAAGGCTCAAAGTTCAAAAGACGCAAAACACGAACTAACTCCTTAATCCTTAATACATCTTGGGAAAACAATGTATCCCAACAAGGCCGCACAACATACTCCGATGCTGTTGGCAATCATGTCTGCCCAGTCGCCGCTACGATTGGTAGTTGCATATTCTTGGAGCAACTCGATGACACCGCTTAAAATAATAGGTAACAGGATGGCCCCTACGAGGGTACGCATCCGATTGATGGTCTTGTGGCAACGCAAATATTCAATCCAAAGGATGCTGCAAAGCCCACCATACATGCAGATATGGGCCAATTTGTCGATGTTGCTGATTTCGTCCAACTCTGTTTTTGGGGGTGTGAAGAACGATAAGTAAAGGATAGTGCCAATAATCAGCCAGGTGAACTTATATTTGCCAAAATAATGTTTCATAAAAAGAATGGTTGCTAATTTGCCGCAAAAGTAGAAAAAACTTTTGTATTTTTGCAGCATTGAAGAGAGAATAAAATATAATTATGGCTACAAATCAAGACAGAGTAAATTTTGGAAGTAAAATCGGTGCGATTCTTGCTGCTGCAGGTTCGGCCGTAGGGTTGGGTAACATTTGGCGCTTTCCGTATGAGACAGGTAATCACGGCGGTGCAGCTTTCATTCTCATCTATCTATTGTGTATAGTATTGTTGGGACTTCCCATTATGATTGCCGAGTTTTCTATCGGTCGCCATTCGCGTGCCAATACGGCTGGTGCATACAATGTGCTGGCACCAGGCACTCCGTGGCGCGGAGTTGGATATATGGGTGTGTTGGCTGGATTCTTGATTCTCAGCTATTATTCTGTAGTGGCCGGTTGGACGTTGGAATATACATGGCAAGCCATCTCCAATGGTTTTGCAGGAATGAATGCTGAAGGATATACGCAGTTCTTTACCAATTTCTCTGCCAACCCGTGGCGTTCGGTATTGTGGATGGTGGTGTTTATGGTAATGACACACATGGTAATCCTTATGGGTGTGAAGAAAGGCATCGAGAAATCTGCCAAAATTATGATGCCCATGCTCTTTATCCTTATCATTGTGCTGGTTGTCTGTTCGGTGACGTTGCCGGGAGCTGACAAAGGATTGGCATTTTTGCTGAAACCTGATTTCAGCAAAGTCAATGCAGATGTCTTTCTTGGAGCTATGGGACAGGCGTTCTTCTCCCTTAGCCTCGGTTTGGGCTGTCTTTCTACCTACGCATCTTACTTTGGCAAGGACACGAACTTGTCAAAGACAGCATTAAGCGTTGGTGTAATCGATACGATGGTTGCCATCATGGCCGGACTTATCATCTTTCCTGCGGCCTTCAGTGTAGGGGTGTCGCCCGATGCGGGGCCTTCGTTGCTTTTCATCACATTGCCCAATGTCTTCCAAATGGCTTTTGGCGATGTCCCCTTCTTGGCATACATCTTCTCTGTGATGTTCTATGTGTTGCTGGCTTTGGCTGCCTTTACTTCAACCATCTCCATGCACGAGGTGGTGACAGCTTTTGTACACGAGGATTGGAAGTTTTCGCGTAAAAAGGCAGCTTGGTACGTCACCATCTTCTGTACCTTGTTGGGCGTGCTTTCGGCACTGTCGTTTGGTGTGTTGGCCGACATGAAGATTTTTGGTCTTACCTTCTTTGATTTCCTTGATACCCTTACGTCGAAAGTGATGCTCCCCTTGGGTGGTATGTTGATTTCCATTTTCACTGGTTGGTATCTTGACCGCCGTATCGTGTGGGATGAGTTGACCAATGAAGGAAGTCTGAAAGTTCCTTTCTTCAAGGTCTATATATTCATCATGAAGTACCTTGCTCCCGTGGCTATCGGCTTGATATTCTTGAATGAATTGGGAATATGGTGATAAAACCTTCTATACTCCTAAAAATATGCTCAAGGAACTCTTCTTCTTCCCTAAAGGCGACCGTCGGGCAATTCTCGTATTGGTATGCTTGTTGGTTGTCGGACTTTGTGCCTTGTGGTGGAAGGAGGCATGTGTTTCTCCTACTGAGGAGGGTTCTATAGGAGTAGATAGCATCATAGTGTCTTTGCGCGACACAATGCCCCGTTGGAAGAACGAAAAAAAGGTTTATCGTGCAGATACAATTAAGCGAAAAGCGTCTTCATATCCGATAAAAAAAAGATTTCAAAGGGACACCATCGCGTGGATAAAGAAACTTCCAATTGGTTCGGTGGTCGATTTGAATACGGCTGACACTACTTTGTTGAAGCGTGTGCCGGGCATTGGCTCGTGGCGGGCACGTCGGATTGTAGAGTTCCGTGGCCATTTGGGTGGATATAGTAGAGTAGAGCAACTGCTCGAAATCAACGGAATGCCCGATACCATCCTTCATTGGTTTGAGGTGAAGACTCCACCACGTAAGATGTTGAACTTGAATCATGCAACGGCCGACGAAATGGCTGCTCATCCTTATTTGACCTACGAGCAAGCCCGTGTCATCATCAATCATCGCCGTTTGCATGGGCCTCTCAGTTCGCTCTCTCAACTATCCCTCTATCCTGAGTTTGTCAATGATACGTTGAAATGGTTAGAACCTTACGTGGTGTTCTGAAGATTTAAATCTCCTGAAGAATAGCATTCTTACAGTCATAAGAATGCTATTCTTCACCGCTTGCCATTACTAATCTTCTTGTGCTATGATAACGTGAGTTGAGGTTGGATAATAGCTGGCGATTTCCTCCTTTTTGATATTCAATTCCAAAAATATTGCCATAAATTTGGAATAGAGAAAGTGTACTTTTGCTGCTGAATAAAGAACGTTATTTGTGTGATTCAGCGTACATTACAGAGAATATCAAAAGGACGGATGTCATTACACCGGAGAACTATTTGCTTTTCTTGATATAGGCCCACAATAAGGTGATTTGGCGGCATGGTAGCTACTGAGGCAGTAATTGTGTAGAGTATGGAAGTCTATGTACGGATTATGGGAGTCATTGAGTGGAGTATGGAGAAGCACAAGTTGGGTTTGTTGCAGTATCATTTGGGACTTGCAAAGTTCCCAAACAGATGCTCGCAGAGCTCTTGCAACTCCCGAATGGAATTGCCAGTACTTGTTATATAAGTATGTACGCGCGTATATAGAAAGAGAAGAAAGAAAAGAAGAAATAAAAAAAAGAAGAAATCTTTTGTTGACTCAAATAGACGTGGTATCTTTGTCGGCATAAACCAATAAGATAATTCGCATGAAAACTTTTAGGTATTTAGCTTTGGCATGTGTGGCTATGATGGTGAGTGCATGTGGCTTGCAGAAATCATTGAGTAATGTTGAAACAAATGCTCCTCAAGAAGTATTTGAGGTAGTGGAAAAGATGCCAGAGTTTCCTGGTGGTAAAGAAGCCTTGAAGGATTGGGTCAAGGGGCATATTTATTATAATCCAGAGGCTCTAAAAAGAGGAATACAAGGGCGTGTTATTGCAACCTTTGTTATCAATGAGCAAGGAAAAGTAGTAGAACCTACAATCATTCAAAGTGTACATCCTTTATTGGATAGGGAAGTTGTCCGTATGATAAAACGGATGCCCAAATGGAAACCTGCTGAAGAAAAGGGAGTGCCTGTGCGTGTGAAATATACGATGCCAGTTCCATTCGTAACGCGATGATTTTTAAATCGTCCCTCCTTTATCCTTCAATATTCCCAACTTCCACATCCTTTACTTTGCGGAGCAAGTCGCTGGCAAAGATGAATTCGTTGAGTCGTTTGTTGGTTGATGTAAATACATCGTTCTTTGTACCTTCCCACTCCTTGTGTCCTTCGAAGATGAAGGAAATTTTGTCACCGATACCCATTACGGAGTTCATGTCGTGGGTGTTGATGATGGTTGTCATGTTATACTCTTCGGTGATATCGTGGATAAGGGCATCGATAACGAGTGAGGTTTTGGGGTCAAGTCCGCTGTTCGGCTCGTCGCAGAAGAGGTACTTGGGGTTGAGGGCGATGGCACGTGCAATGGCTACACGCTTCTGCATACCGCCACTGATTTCGTCGGGATACTTCTCTTGTGCTTCAATCAAGTTTACCCGGTCGAGGCAGAACTGGGCGCGGCGCACTCGGTCGCGGTAGGTGTCGTTGGAGAACATGTCGAGCGGAAACATGACATTCTCCAGCACGCTCATCGAATCGAAAAGAGCCGCACTTTGAAAAATCATACCCATTTCGCGACGGAGGAACTTCTTCTCCTTCTTCTTCATGCTTACAAAGTCGCGTCCGTCGTAAAGGATGCTGCCCGTTTCGGGAGTCAACAGACCCACGATGCACTTCATCAACACCGTTTTTCCGCTACCGCTTTGTCCAATGATAAGGTTCGTTTTTCCATTTTCAAAGACAGAACTGATGTCTGTCAGTACTTGTTTGTCTTCAAAAGACTTGCAGAGGTTAGTTATCTGTATCATTTCGAAAGCAGGTGTGTAAGGATTAGGTCGGAGAAAAGAATCAGAATGCTACTATGTACCACGGCATTGGTGCTGGCCTTGCCCACTTCGATGGAGCCGCCTTCGACCGTGTAGCCATAGAATGAGGAGACGCTGGCGATGATGAAAGCAAAGAAGAAACTCTTGATGATGCCGTACCAGACGAACCATTCGATAAACTCGTATTGCAAACCGTAGGTCAGGTTTACAGGGTTGATTATGTGGGCAAACCATCCTGTGGCGTATGCGCCAATGATGCCGGCTCCGATACTGAATGTCACCAGAAAGGGTATCATAGTGACCAATCCTGCAATTTTTGGGAAAATAAGGAAGTTGGCAGAGTTCACTCCCATGATTTCAAGAGCGTCAATCTGTTGGGTTACCCGCATAGTACCAAGTTCTGACGCAATGTTACTGCCCACCTTACCTGCAAGTATCAGACACATGATGGCCGACGAAAACTCCAACAACATGATTTCGCGGGTGGTGTAACCCGTGACGAAGCGGGGCATCCATGAGGCTTCGATGTTCAACTTGATCTGGATGCAGATGACGGCACCGATAAAGAATGATATCAAAAGCACGATGCCGATGGAATCGACACCCAGTTGTGACATCTCTTTGATGTATTGCTTGAAGAAACTTCTCATGCGTTCAGGACGTGCAAACACTTTGCCCATCAGCGACAGATATTTCCCCAAAGTGTGGAGTGGTTTGAATAAAAACATATCCTTAGTTCGTTAATTTGTGCAAAGGTAACTCTTTTCGGCGGATAAATGATACGCTCTTTAAATAGTTTATTCCTTTAATAACCTTTTTTAATGAGTTTTTTTAGTACTTTTGTCCCCGAAATATGAAGATATGACTGAAATGAACAGTGCAGAGGAAAATATGAACACCGTTTCTCAAGAACATCCCACCTGGTCAGAAGAACAGATGGTGTTGCGTTCAGAGGGGTTGGTGAAGCGATACGGCAAACGTACCGTAGTGAATCAGGCTTCGTTCAATGTGAAGCAAGGAGAGATTGTGGGTTTGTTGGGGCCTAATGGTGCCGGCAAGACTACTTCGTTCTATATGACTACGGGTTTGGTTGTGCCCAACGAAGGCCACATTTATTTGAACGATTTGGAGATAACCAAATTCCCCGTGTATAAGCGTGCACAGAATGGCATTGCCTATCTGGCACAGGAGGCATCGGTATTCCGTAAGATGAGTGTGGAGGATAATATTGCTTCGGTGTTGGAGATGACCCCCACGACGAAAGAATATCAGAAGGAGAAATTGGAAAGCCTTATAGCTGAATTCCGTTTGCAGAAGGTACGCAAGAACTTGGGAGACCAACTCTCGGGTGGTGAACGTCGTCGCACGGAAATAGCCCGTTGCTTGGCCATCAATCCCAAATTCATCATGTTGGACGAACCCTTTGCGGGTGTAGACCCTATTGCCGTGGAGGATATTCAACATATTGTGTGGAAACTGAAGGATAAGAATATCGGTATTCTGATTACCGACCACAATGTGGGTGAGACGCTCAGTATCACTGACCGTGCCTATATGCTATTCGAAGGAAAAATCCTATTCCAAGGTTCACCGGAGGAGTTGGCAGAGAATCCCATTGTGCGTGCAAAATATCTTAGTAACAGTTTCGTGTTGCGCCGTAAGGATTTCCAATTGAATGATAGATAATTGTGCTCTATCCGCCAAAATGTAACAAAAGTGTAGGTCGTTTTGGATTTTTTGCCTCTTGAATTTGTAAATTGTCAAGATTAACACTAATTTTGCACGCTCAAATTCAAGACACAAGGATTTTGTGTGTGGATAGTGAAAAAAGAATAATTAATAATTCATTAAAAATAAAATTGTCAGAAATGGACATTTCATTGCAAAACGTTGACAAGGTTAGTGCAAAACTTACCGTAAAGATTGAAAAAGCAGATTATCAAGAGAGAGTAGAAAAAGCCTTGAAGACTTTCCGTCAGAAGGCTAATATGCCCGGTTTCCGTCCGGGTATGGTTCCTATGGGACTCATCAAGAAGCAGTACGGTACTGCCGTAAAGGCTGAAGAGGTAAACAAACTCTTGCAGGAGAAGGTATACGAATATCTGAGAGAAAATAAGGTGAACATGTTGGGCGAGCCTCTGCCTGTAGAAGGACAGAATATCGACATCGTAGCTCAAGATGACATCGAATTCGTATTCGACATTGCTTTGGCTCCCGAGTTCGAAATCAGCCTCGGCAAGGATGATAAGGTTGCTTACTATCATGTTGACGTAAATGACGAAATCGTAGACCGTCAGGTTGGTATGTATACCCAACGTGCTGGCAAGTACGAAATGGTTGATTCATATCAGGACAACGATATGTTGAAGGGCCTTTTGGCTGAACTTGACGAAAACGGTAGCACCAAGGAAGGTGGTATTCAGGTAGAAGGTGCCGTGATGATGCCTTCTTACATGAAGAACGACGAGCAGAAGGCTGTGTTTGCATCTGCTAAGGTAAACGATGTGCTCGTGTTCAACCCCAATGCCGCATACAATGGTAGCGAAGTGGAATTGGCTTCTTTGTTGAAGATTGAAAAGGAAGAGGTTGCTGCTCATGCAGGAAACTTCAGCTTCCAGGTAGAGGAAATCACTCGCTTTGTAAACGCTGAACTTTCTCAGGAAATCTTTGACCAGGTATATGGCGAAGGTGTAGTGAAGAGCGAAGAGGAATTCCGTGCTAAAGTGAAGGAAAGCCTCGAGGCTCAATTCGCTCCTGATAGCGACTATAAGTTCTTAATTGATGTACGCGAGTACCTTACTAATAAGATTGGTAAGTTGGAGTTCCCCGATGCTTTGCTCAAGCGCATCATGTTGATGAACAATGAGGAGAAGGGCGAAGAGTTCGTAAACGAAAACTACGACAAGAGCATCGAAGAGCTGACATGGCATCTTATTAAGGAAGAACTCGTGAGCAAGAACGAAATCAAGATTGATAACGATGATGTGATGAATATGGCTAAGGGCGCTACCCGTGCTCAGTTTGCCCAATATGGTATGATGAATGTACCTGAAGATATGCTTGAGAACTACGCTAAGGAGATGCTCAAGAAGAAGGACACTGTGGATGGATTGGTGAACCGTGCCATTGAAGCCAAGTTGGCCGTTGCATTGAAGGGACAGATTACTTTGGACGAAAAGACCATCTCATTGGATGAGTTCAACAAGTTGTTCCAATAAGAAATAAATTAGCAAAGAAATATTTTTTGCTAAAACTTCCTAAAAGGGAGGTCTCGGTTATCTTTTTTTTGTATTTTTGCTCAGTCGGAAATACGAGAAGCCGAAGACCTCTCTTTTTTTGTGAAAAATTATCAGAGTATATTATCAAATAAAGAATAGAAATTATGATGGACGATTTTAGAAAGTATGCAACTAAACATCTGGGTATGAACAGTATGGTGCTGGATGACGTGGTTCGTTCGCAAGCAAGTTATCTGAATCCTTATATATTGGAGGAGCGTCAGTTGAATGTGACTCAGTTGGACGTTTTCTCTCGTTTGATGATGGATCGTATTATCTTCTTGGGTACCCAAGTTGATGACTATACGGCCAATACTTTGCAGGCACAACTCCTTTACTTGGATTCTGTGGATCCAGGTAAGGATATTTCCATTTATATCAACTCACCCGGTGGTTCGGTGTATGCAGGTTTGGGTATCTATGACACCATGCAATTCATCAATAGCGATGTGGCCACTATCTGTACGGGTATGGCAGCATCGATGGCAGCCGTGTTGTTGGTAGCCGGCGCAGAAGGCAAACGTTCGGCATTGCCTCACTCACGTGTGATGATTCATCAGCCGATGGGTGGTGCACAGGGACAGGCATCAGACATTGAAATTACCGCCCGTGAAATCCAAAAATTGAAAAAGGAACTCTATACAATCATTGCAGACCATTCGCATACAGACTTTGATAAGGTATGGGCTGACTCTGATCGCGACTATTGGATGACCGCAGCTGAGGCCAAGGAATATGGAATGATTGACGAAGTGTTGGCACGCAAGGTATAATAAGGTATGGCAGGAAAGGTAAAAAGAAAATGTAGCTTTTGTGGTCGTACCGATAGCGAAGTGGCACTTCTCATTAGCGGTATGGATGGATTCATCTGTAACGAGTGTGCCGAGCAGGCGGTGGAGATAACCAAGGAATATTTGCGCAGTACAGGGAAGAAAAAACTGGAAGACGCGAAAAAAAATCTTCCCAAACCTAAGGAGATAAAAGCCTTCCTTGACCAATATGTGATTGGACAGGATGATGCCAAGCGCTTTCTCTCCGTTTCTGTGTATAACCACTACAAGCGTTTGGCACAAGCAGAAAGTGCGGATGAGGTGGAGATCGAGAAGTCCAATATAATAATGGTAGGAAGCACGGGTACGGGAAAGACTCTGCTTGCACGTACCATTGCTAAATTGTTGGATGTCCCCTTCACCATTGTAGATGCTACTGTGTTGACCGAAGCTGGATATGTGGGTGAGGATATAGAAAGTATCCTTACACGTCTGTTGCAAGTGGCCGATTACAATGTGCAAGAGGCCGAAAAAGGTATTGTGTTCATTGATGAGATTGATAAAATTGCCCGCAAGAGCGACAATCCCTCCATTACACGCGATGTGAGTGGGGAAGGTGTACAACAAGGGTTGTTGAAGTTGCTCGAGGGATCGGTGGTGAATGTACCTCCCCAAGGTGGTCGTAAACATCCCGATCAGAAGATGATACCTGTCAACACCAAAAATATTTTGTTTATCTGTGGAGGAGCGTTCGACGGCATCGAAAAGAAGATTGCCCAACGCCTCAATACCCATGTGGTAGGATACAATGCCGTGGGTAATGTCCATAAGATCGACAAGAACAATATGATGCAGTATATTGCACCCCAGGATTTGAAGTCGTTTGGATTGATACCTGAGATTATTGGTCGTCTGCCGGTACTTACTTACCTCAATCCGTTGGATAGAGATGCGCTTCGCAATATCTTGACCGAACCGAAGAATTCTATCATCAAACAATATGTGAAACTTTTCGAGATGGACAAGGTGGCGTTGACTTTTCAACCCGAAGTGTACGACTATATCGTGGACAAGGCTGTAGAGTATAAATTAGGCGCTCGTGGCTTACGCTCGATTGTTGAAACCATTATGATGGATGTCATGTTTGAACTCCCTTCTGATCAAGATAAGAGAGAGTATGAGGTGACACTTGAGTATGCAGAAATGCAACTTGGTAAGGCGAATTTGTCGCGTTTGCAGAGTGTATAAAGGGCAAAAAGTGTACTTTTTTTCTTTTTTCGAAAAAAAAAAGAGAAAAAACTATGGCGGTTTGAAAAATTGTTTATAGCTTTGTTTTCTCGCAACTCATAGTGGGTGCTATCTATGTAAAAATACAAAAACCGTATTCGTATGGCTGAAAAGATTAATCTGACAGAGTGTCTGAAGAAGTATTTTGGGTTTGACACATTCAAGGGAGATCAAGAAGCGATTATCCGTAATCTGCTCGATGGTAACGACACCTTTGTGTTGATGCCTACTGGCGGAGGTAAATCCTTGTGTTATCAATTGCCTTCTTTGCTTATGGACGGGGTGGCTATTGTCATCTCTCCTTTGATTGCTCTGATGAAGAATCAGGTGGATGCCGTGCGCAATATGAGCGAAGAGGATGGGTTGGCTCACTTTATCAATTCCTCGCTCAACAAGGCGGCCATTGATATGGTAAAAGCTGACATCTTGAGCGGAAAAACCAAACTTCTGTATGTAGCACCCGAATCGTTGACTAAGGAAGAGAATGTGGAATTCTTACGAACTATCAAAATCTCCTTCTATGCAGTGGATGAGGCTCATTGTATCTCGGAGTGGGGACACGACTTTCGTCCGGAGTATCGCCGTATTCGTCCGATTATTAACGAAATCGGCAAGGCTCCGTTGATTGCTCTTACGGCTACGGCTACCGACAAGGTGCGTGGCGACATCAAGAAGAATTTGGGAATGGTTGATGCTAAAGAGTTCAAGTCATCCTTCAACCGTCCCAATTTGTATTACGAGGTGCGTCCGAAAACAAAGAATATAGACAAGGAAATCATTAAATATATTAAGGCTAACCCAGGAAAATCAGGCATTATTTATTGTTTGAGCCGCAAAAAAGTGGAGGAGTTGGCCGAAATCCTGCAAGCCAATGACATCAATGCTCGTGCTTATCATGCAGGGATGGATTCTGTTACGCGTACGGCCACTCAAGATGATTTCTTGATGGAGCAGATTGATGTAATCGTGGCTACCATTGCTTTTGGTATGGGTATCGATAAACCGGATGTGCGTTATGTTATCCATTATGACATACCCAAAAGTCTTGAAGGATATTATCAAGAGACAGGACGTGCCGGTCGCGATGGAGGCGAAGGTGTGTGCTTGACATTCTACTCAAATAAAGACCTCCAGAAATTGGAGAAGTTTATGGAAGGCAAGCCTGTTGCAGAGCAGGATATAGGACGCCAATTGTTGCAAGAAACAGCTGCTTATGCTGAATCTTCTGTTTGTCGCAGAAAATTGTTGCTTCACTATTTTGGTGAAGCTTATGGTGAGGATAATTGTGGAAATTGTGACAACTGTTTAAATCCAAAGAAACAAGTGGAAGCAAAAGAATCGTTATGTGCCGTGATAGAGACTATCTTGGCAGTTAAAGAGAATTTTAAGACAAATCATATTATAGATGTATTGCTCGGTAAGGAAACAACCGAGGTATTGGCCCAGAAACATGATGAATTGGATGTGTTTGGCTCAGGTATGGGTGAGGAGGATAAACACTGGAATGCCGTTATTCGTCAGGCTTTGATAGGTGGCTATTTGAATAAAGAGGTTGAGAATTATGGCCTGTTGAAGGTAACGGCTGAAGGACGTAAATTCATTAAGTCTCCCAAGTCGTTCAAAATAACCGAGGATAATGACTTTACTGAAGAGGAGGAAGAAACACCTTTGCGTGGTGGAGGATCCTGTGCCGTAGACCCTGCATTGTATTCTATGTTGAAGGATCTTCGCAAGAAATTGTCCAAACAATTGGAAGTTCCTCCTTACGTCATTTTCCAGGATCCGTCATTGGAGGCTATGGCTACCATCTATCCCGTTACAATGGAGGAACTTCAGAATATACCAGGTGTAGGAGCAGGAAAAGCCAAGCGTTATGGTGAGGAATTCTGTAAGTTGATTAAGCGCCATTGTGAGGAGAATGAAATAGAGCGTCCCGAAGACCTCCGTGTACGTACTGTAGCCAATAAATCGAAATTGAAGGTATCCATTATTCAGAGTATCGACCGTAAGGTTGCCCTTGATGACATTGCAGTAGCTAAGGGCATTGACTTCAGTGAATTGCTTGACGAGGTAGAGGCCATCGTTTATTCAGGAACCAAATTGAATATTGATTACTTCTTGGATGAAGTTATGGACGAAGATCATTTGGATGACATTTATGAGTACTTCAAGGAGTCGACTACTGATAGTCTCGATGAGGCTTTCGATGAATTAGGCGACGACTATACCGAAGATGAGATTCGTTTGGTGCGCATCAAGTTCATCTCAGAAATGGCAAATTGATTAATTTGAGATTTGTAATTGTTGACATCTTTTAGACGCGGATTTCGCGGTTTGCATGGGTGTTTTTTATAATTGAATGAAAAAAATAGTGTAATCCGCGTAATCCGTGTCTAATTTTATAGATTTCTATTGTGCAGATTCAAGAAAATGCGTAAATTTGCACGCAATAAATTTTAAAGCATTATAACCTATGTCATTTATTGCAGATAAAATCGTGATGGATGGATTGACATACGACGATGTATTGTTGATTCCCGCATATTCCGAAGTATTGCCCCGCACGGTAGAACTCTCTACCAAGTTTTCACGTAACATTGATTTGAAAATTCCTTTTGTAACAGCTGCTATGGATACTGTTACCGAAGCAAAGATGGCAATTGCCATTGCCCGCGAAGGAGGAATAGGCGTTATTCATAAGAATATGTCTATCGAGGAACAGGCTCGTCAAGTGGCTATTGTCAAGCGTGCAGAGAATGGTATGATATACGATCCCGTAACCATCAAGCGGGGTTCTACAGTGAAGGATGCTTTGGCGTTGATGGCCGAATATCATATTGGTGGTATACCTGTAGTAGATGATGAGAACCATCTTGTGGGTATCGTTACTAACCGTGACCTTCGTTTCGAGCGCGAATTGGATAAACATATCGACGAAGTGATGACCAGCGAACATATCATTACCACTCATCCGGGTACAGATATGGAGACAGCTTCGCAGATTCTGCAAGAAAATAAGATTGAGAAACTTCCCGTAGTGGATGCCGATAATAAACTTGTGGGACTTATTACCTATAAGGATATAACTAAAGCCAAGGATAAACCTATGGCTTGCAAGGATAGCAAAGGACGTTTACGCGTAGCTGCTGGTGTAGGTGTAACAGCTGACACCTTCGACCGTATGCAGGCGTTGGTTGATGCTGGTGCTGATGCTATTGTAATCGATACGGCTCATGGCCATTCAAAGGGTGTGATAGACAAACTGAAAGAGGCCAAGAAACGTTTCCCTGGCATTGATATTGTTGTAGGTAATATTGCTACGGGTGAAGCTGCCAAGATGCTTGTCGAGGCAGGTGCCGATGCAGTGAAGGTAGGTATCGGTCCTGGTTCTATTTGTACTACCCGCGTTGTTGCAGGTGTAGGTGTTCCTCAATTGTCTGCTGTTTATGATGTGGCTAAAGCACTGGAAGGTACAGGTGTTCCCCTTATCGCAGATGGTGGACTCCGCTATTCGGGTGATGTGGTGAAAGCTCTTGCTGCTGGTGGATACAGTGTAATGATAGGTTCACTTGTTGCTGGTACTGAGGAGGCTCCTGGTGACACGATTATTTTCAATGGCCGTAAGTTTAAATCATATCGTGGTATGGGTTCGCTTGAAGCTATGGAGCATGGTTCGGCTGACCGTTACTTCCAAGGTGGAGTTACCGAAGTGAAGAAGCTTGTTCCCGAAGGAATTGCGGCTCGTGTGCCTTATAAGGGTACTTTGTACGAAGTGATTTATCAACTCGTTGGCGGTCTTCGTTCAGGTATGGGATATTGCGGAGCTGCTAATATTCAGCAGTTGCACAATGCTAAGTTTACTCGCATTACCAATGCAGGTGTGATGGAAAGCCATCCGCACGATGTGGCTATCACGAGTGAGGCTCCCAACTATAGCCGACCGAACAATTAAAGTATAGTACGATGACGTTATAAGAAAGCGGACGTTGAGCAAGCAAGATTAGTATCTTCAACGCTCAACGTCCGTATCTTGTTTTATAGGGAAGAATATTAATCTTCAGCGAGTAAGATAGGCGTTCTTCTTTAGCATGATTACTGGTCAGTCCGAAAACCCAGTGCAAATATAGAATGGCAGGAGACCGTCAGATACTCAATATGTTCATTGGTACATGGACATAAGTTCATTGGCCATTTAACATAAGTTCGTTGGCACTTGCACTTATGTCCGTATTCCAGATTGTCTCTGGTAAAGGTCTAAAAGGGACGCAACCGACTTTTCGGACGACCCATAATTTAGGACATAAAAGAAAAAGAGGAAATTCTCTCGAAATTCCTCTTTTATCATTGTGCGCCTGATAGGACTCGAACCTACACGCTGCGAAGCACCAGATCCTAAGTCTGGCGTGTCTACCAATTTCACCACAGGCGCATGCCACGATTATTGCTTCTTATATTAAAATGCGGTGCAAAGATAGTAAAGATTATTCGGAAAACCAAATAAAAGGTCTGGAATGATTGTTCTCTAACGCTAACTTTTATGGAGAGCTTTTCTTTGGACAATTCGATAAAACTGTGATTTGTATCATTTGAAAGGGAATATTTTGCGGTTTATCCAATAAAAAGGGTTATATTTGCAGCCTCTTATATCATAAAACGTGTACGCTAACGTATGAACCATTCTAACAATACCGAAAAACCTTTTGCAATGTCGTTGATGACTTATGCTTTGGAACATGCGATTGAGGACATCTTTGCAACCAAGGCAGATGGCACGTTGATATATGCCAACGGCCAATTTCGTCTGCATCATGGATTGAGAGACGATGAAGATGTCACCGCAAAGAACATTAAAGATTTGACTCCTTTCCCGCAGACGGCCCAACATTGGGAATATATCTTGGCGCAGGTGGATGCTGCTACTGGAAGAGGGTACTTCTTCCTGACAGAGCCAATGCCTGGGCGGCCTGAAGTGTTGGCTTTTGAGGGAAAAGTGTATGTGGAGAATGAAACATTGAGAGGTGAAAATCTCTATTGGGCCTTTGGACACGATGTTAGCAAACGGGTGCGTAGCGAGCAGGAAATCAAACGTTATAATCAGGTACTTGATAAAGTGATGGAGAACTTACCGGTAGGTATCGTTGTAAAAGATGTAGAGCACGATTTCAAGTTTATCTATCGTAATAAGGAAAGTTTCAATCGCGATGTCCCATTGATTGACGCTGTCGGACGTACGGATTTCGATTTTCATTCGTATGAAGTGGCTCTCGAAAAACGCCGGCAAGATGAATTGGTGGCAACGACGGGGAAGGAACTTCATTGGATACTGGAAGACAAGGATGGGCAAGGCAATACTATTTATGTCGACAAACGCAAGATGTGCATTCAAGATGTTGATTTCAGCCCTTTGTTGTTGAGTATCGAATGGGATATAACCGAGGTGGAGAAAATGAAACGTTCGTTGGCTGCGGCAAAGGAGAAAGCAGAAGCATCGGATAAACTCAAGAGTGCCTTCTTGGCTAATATGAGTCACGAGATTCGTACCCCGTTGAATGCGATTGTTGGATTTTCGCAATTAATTGCAGAATGCAACAATGCTGATGAACGTAGCGAATATTATCATGTGGTGGAGAGTAGTAGCGAACACTTGTTGGGATTGGTGAACGAGATATTGGACTTGTCGAAAATCGAGGCAGGTATGTCGAAGTTCGACATCAAGCCCATCAGTATGGATGAAGTCTGTCGTAAAGTGCACGATATGTTATATCTGCGTTGTCCTGAAGGGGTAGAATTGGTTTACAAAGATGCTGATCCTTCGGTGATTGTAGTGGGTGATATTGGTCGTGTGGTGCAAGTTATAAGTAATATAGTAAGTAATGCATTCAAGTTTACCACCCGTGGTTCGGTAACGTATGGCTATCGTCCCATCAGTGATGCAGAAGTGGAAATTTATATCCAGGATACAGGGCGGGGTATACCCAAAGATAAATTAGGAAATATTTTTGACCGTTTCGTGAAAGCGGATGAGAATGTTCAAGGTACAGGCCTTGGGTTAAGTATTTGCAAAACCATTGTCGAGAAATTGGATGGTCGTATTAGTGTAGATTCAGAGGTTGGTAAAGGTACTTTATTTAGTATCATCTTACAACGGACGACAGAGCTCCCTGCTCGATCAAATAGCTTGCTTGTTTGATAAATATCTTCTAAAAAAAAAGTAGGGTGGGGGGGCCTTCCCTCTTTTAAAATCCTCCCTCCTCATCCCTTGCAATCCCCCCCCCCCTCACTTTCTTTTTTTTGTCCCGTCCGGCGCGATTCCATCGCGCCCCTCCCTCTTCCCTTCCTTCCTTTCCTCCCGCGCGCGTATATAT
>JAFWYQ010000061.1 GCA_017517605.1 Bacteroidaceae bacterium | reverse complement strand
TTTCGCGTATATAGGCGGCTCGGTGGCATGACACCACATATAACACCTCAAAATGAAGAATATACAGAAAAGAAATCGCATAATCCTTTGGAGAAATAAGATATTATGAGTAACTTGCGGGCGATTAATCTTAAGAACAAACGGTTAAACTTGTAAACTAATAACTGATTCAAGTTTCGCAAGTAGAATTTATGGAGATAAAGGGAGATAGAAGGAGATAAATGGAGATAAAGGCCGAATGTTTTGCTATACTATTGGCATTTATCTCCCCAGGAGCGAAGCGATATCTCCCTTTAACTCCTTTATCTACACGAAAGTTGAGCTTGCGAAACTTAAATTAATAACCGAAAGGACAGACGAAAGGAACTGTAAATCTCAAAAATAATCGTAAAAAAAGAGGGCAATCTTTCGGTGATTAGTATTTTAACCTTATCTTTGCATTATAATTCTTGAACAACGTAAACTATAAGTAACAATCGAATATGGAAAAGACATGGAGATGGTTCGGCAAAAAGGATAAAATCACCCTTTCGATGCTGAGACAGATAGGTGTAGAGGGTATCGTAACTGCCCTGCACGAGATTCCCAATGGAGAGGTGTGGCCGCTCGAAGCTATCCTCGACCTGAAACAGTATATTGAATCATACGGCCTGCGCTGGTCGGTAGTAGAGAGCCTGCCCGTGTGCGAGGCCATCAAGTATGTCGGCCCTGAACGGGAGCAGCTGATAGAGAACTACAAAATCAGTCTGGCCAACTTGGGCAAAGCCGGTGTGAAGACTATCTGTTACAACTTTATGCCGGTGCTCGACTGGGCACGTACAGACTTGGCACACCCCTACCCCAACGGCACGACTTCGCTCTATTTTGACCGCAAGACATTTGCCTACTTCGACTGCCGCATCCTGCAACGTGCAGGGGCTGAAAAGGACTACTCCGAAGCCGAACTGGCTGCTGTAGAGGAGATGGCCAAGCAGATGACTCCCGAAGACGATGCCAAGCTGATTGACACCATCATCGTGAAGACACAGGGATTCGTCAACGGAAACATTACGGAGAACGACCGCGAGCCGGTGGTGCTCTTCCGCAAGCTGTTGGCCCTCTACGAAGGTATCGACAAGGATACGCTGCGCGAAAACATGCGCTACTTTCTGGCTGCCATCATGCCTGTGTGCGACGAGTACGGCATCAACATGTGTGTGCATCCCGACGACCCCCCCATGCAGATTCTTGGCTTGCCGCGCATTGTCACTTGCGCCGAGGACATCCGCTGGTTCCTGAACGCTGTGGACAATCCGCATAACGGACTCACCTTCTGTGCCGGTTCGCTCAGTGCCGGACTGCAGAACGATGTGCCAGCCCTGGCCCGCGAGTTTGCCGGCCGCACCCACTTCGTGCACCTGCGCAGTACAGAGGTAGCACCCGACAACAGCTATTTCCAAGAGGCTGACCACTTGGGCGGACGTGCCAATGTCATCGAACTGGTACGTATCTTCGAACGCGAAAACCCGAACCTGCCCATGCGCGTTGACCACGGCCCCACCATGCTCGGCGACGAAGAGAAGGGATACAATGCTGGATACTCGTTCCACGGGCGTATGCTTGCCCTTGGCAAAGTGGACGGCATCATGGCCACAGTAAGACAATTGGAGAATCTCTAATAGATATACAAGTTGACAAGATACAAGTTGACAAGACCATGCGGCACTAAATCCTTGTCAACTCGTCAACTTGTCAACTCATCAACTCATCAACCAAGAATACATGAACATCCTCATAGCCGACAGCGGCTCGACTAAAACCGATTGGTGCGTGTGCCATCAGGGCGAAGTACTGCAACGTATACAGACACAGGGCATCAACCCTGTGCACCAATCTGACGATGAAATAGAAAAGATAATCCGCGAGATGGCCGCCCAACTGATGAATGCAGAAAGCATCAGTCGTGTCCACTTTTACGGAGCGGGATGCCACTCTCCAAAAATGCAGTCGATTGTATCAAATGCCTTGCAAACAGCCCTGCTCCATTGCCGGTTGCAAGAGCTCCGAATAGACTCGGACCTTGTAGGGGCCGCCCAATCGGTGTGCCAAGGCGAAGCAGGTATTGCCTGCATCCTGGGAACTGGTTCCAACTCATGCGAGTTTGACGGAAAGGAGATTGTCCGCAACACCCCATCACTCGGCTATATCTTGGGCGATGAAGGAAGCGGTGCATCCTTGGGACGCATCTTGATAGGAGATTGGCTGAAGGGTCAGTTGCCTCAAAAGGTAGGGGATGCTTTTGCAAAAGAATACGGACTGACACAGAACGACATCATCGAACGTGTCTATCGCCAACCATTGGCCAACCGATTCCTGGCCAATTTCACACCTTTCTTACACAAGCATCGCACAGAACCGGCCATCCACACGTTGCTTGTCGGGGAATTTACCCGTTTCTTCCTCCGCAATGTAATGGTTTACAACACCCAACTACCCGTGCACTTCGTCGGCTCCGTAGCCCATTATTTCAACGAAGAGTTGACCGAAGCGGCCCAATCCCTTGGCCTCACCGTAGGACGGATATTGCGTGCGCCGATGGAAGGTCTCATAAAGAACCACGCGGGAGTGGAGTAATTAAAGGAGATAATATAAGTTAAAGAGTTGAAAGGTTGAAGAGTTGAGGAGTTGACAAGTCGAAAAGGATTTAGTACCGCATGGCCTTGTCAACTTGTCAACTCGTCAACTTGTCCCATCAATCAGTCATCCAATCGCAAGAAGTTGCCCATGTTGTCAAACTCCATTTCCATTCCGTTTGTCAAATTCAGTTCATAGCCTTTGCGGTTATGCTTGATCTTTTTTACCCCTTGGGGACCATAATACCGTTTGATGTATTTACGGATTGACTCAGGGACAATACTATCCGGCACCGTTTGAAGACTCTCAATCTCTTTCCACTGCCCTTTGACATCGAACTCCAATTCAGTGCCGCCAGTAAGAATCACTTCATAACCCTCTGTACGGAAAAGTTTCTTGTCGATCTTCAAATAGGAAATCTCTGAATCCGGGAAATACTTTTTTATCATTTCCCGAGCCCCAGCAGGCAATAGAGAGACGTCACGCGTCACCTTGTCACGTGCACATGCCACCGACACTATCAGCAGCATAATGCTTACAATACTAACTAATTTTTTCATTTCTCATTCTGTCTATAACATATTATACCCATAAAACAGCATGAGAAAGGATTGGTTCAATTGCCTCTACCCGGAATTTCGTCTTCCAACACGTTACCCTTTTCAATATGCACCTTTCCATCCGTGGAAACCCATACGCAAAGGGGAACATACAAGTCTGTCTGCGGAACACATACGCTGGCTGCAAAACGGAGTTTCCCGTTTATTACTTGGTCAAAGACCAGCCCTTCCAAGATAGCTTTGGCCGCGAAAGCCGACTCCACATGCGAAGAAAAGTCCTTTTTCGTAAATCGCTTGGACAAAATCGACTTCCCGTTTCGTATAATCCGCAAATCTATCACATTATCGACAAATAGATTATTCTGTTCGTCCTTTACCTTGGGCAATTGAGGCGAAGGGTTCCTATCTATTTCGTACTGGTATTCCACTCCTCCGATTTTTGCTTCGCCTTTAGCAGAAGATTGCTGCATGGCATACTCTCCTGTTTGGGATTTCTCGGATAGTTGGTAAGTACGTACGTCAACTTTTTCGGTCTTTTCTCCTCCCCCATTACATGACAAAAGAGAAACGGATATTCCGACCAACAATATAAAAGATATTTTTTTCATACCTGCAATATTTTTTTCTTGCATGCAAAGGAACAAAAAACAAGCTAAATAGCCAAGCCCTTTACACAAAAAACCCGTTGACTGAAAACTTTTTTGTCAAAACAAGTCTATTCAGCCAACGGGGAGTGTCAAGTTCAATCTTTATTCTTATTCTTTGTTCTCTTCTTTATTTTCTTCTCTATTTTCGCGACGACTGGCACGTCCACGGCGTCCATTACGATCACGGTTTCCGCGTTGTTGTCCTACTTGCGGACGCTCTTTCTGCATTTTTTCAAACTCAACGAATTGTTCTTCCGAAAGAATGACCTTAACCAAAGTTACATAATTGTTCTGCATCTCGGTCAGACTCTTTTCGCGTTCCTTACGCATCTTTTCAAAATCTTCAGGTTTCATATTCTGAAAATCAGGACGCTGACCACCATTGTTTGCACCAGGAGTAAATTGCTTCGACATCTCAGCCACCAGTGCTTCGTTCAATACACTCATCTGCTCTGTCTGCTCAGGTGTCAGTTTCAAACGCTCCACTTGACGATCAGTCATATTCTTCACCATCTGTTTCTTCTGTTCCTTGCTGAACTGAGGCATTGCACCACCATTAAAACGTTGGCCTCCCATGCCCATGCCCATTCCTTGACCACCAAAACCTTGGCCTCCAAAACCTTGACCGCCAAATCCCTGACCTCCAAAGTCCTGACCACCGAATCCTTGGCCACCAAAATCATCACCTCCAAAATTTTGTGCTATCGCACACATACTCATTGCCAAGAAAGCAAATAGCATTAAACCTAACTTTTTCATATTTCCACGTATTATAAGATTAATAATTTATTATTAAGACTAATTTATTCCTCAAAAGGTTTAATCGCATCTATTAAAAAAAGCAAAAAAAATACATCTCAAATAAACCATTTGAAAAGCGGATATATTATTAGTTTTTTAGTTCTGAGTTGTGAGTTGTGAGTTATGAGTTATGAGTTGTGAGTTATGAGTTTCAATACCGCATGGCCACTCGGCACTCGGCACTCAGAACTCAGAACTTAGAACTCAAAATGCAACATCTGCATTGCATTTCAAGCATCACAGTTAATAACAAATGTTAATGTTTGATGCCATTAAATCCCAAGAATCAAAAAAACGTCTTTTCCGCTTTGTCGGAAGCACAATGTTTCATACTTTTGTGAGCAATTTACATCAGTATGAAGCAGGAGGAGAGAATTGACACAGACAATGCGGAGTTTCAAGATGCACTGCGTCTGATTCAATATACCCGCAATTCTGTATTTCTGACAGGAAAGGCAGGCACTGGTAAATCAACATTCCTCCGCTATGTATGTAAACAGACGAAGAAGAAACATGTAGTATTGGCCCCCACAGGCATTGCTGCCATCAATGCAGGCGGAAGCACGATGCATAGCTTCTTTAAGTTGCCCTTTCATCCGCTGTTGCCCGATGACCCGCAATATTCCCCCAAGCGAATCAGGGACACCTTGCGCTACTCATCATCGCAAATCAAACTGCTGCGGGAGGTGGAACTTATCATTATTGATGAGATATCCATGGTCAGGGCAGACATTATAGATTTCATCGACAAGGTATTGCGCATCTACACCCGCAACTTGCGCGAGCCTTTTGGAGGGAAACAAATCCTGCTTGTGGGTGATGTCTTCCAATTGGAGCCAGTAGTAAAAAGCGACGAACGGGAGATACTTAACCGCTTCTACCCTAACCCGTACTTCTTTTCGGCACGGGTGTTTCGCGAAATGGAACTGGTTTCCATCGAACTGAAAAAGGTCTACAGACAGAGCGACAAAGCATTCATTGGCGTGCTGGACCACATACGAACCAATACTGCCGGAGCTGCAGACCTACAACTGTTGAACACACGGGTAGGAACCGAGTATGACAACAAGGAGGAACTCTACATCACGTTGGCCACACGGCGCGACAGTGTAGATTTCATCAACGAACAGCGTCTGAGCGAACTTCCTGGAGACTCCATCTGCCTGCCAGGAAAGATTGACGGAGAGTTCCCCGAAAGCAACCTGCCAACTTCCATGAATCTGGAGTTGAAGCCAGGCGCACAAGTGATCTTTGTAAAGAATGATATGGAAAAGCGGTGGGTCAATGGCACACTGGGCACAGTATCGGGTATCGACCTTAGCGGTGAGTTGGTACACATCGTCACCGAAGACGGACACGAATACGACGTGGAGCAGGCCTTATGGAACAATGTACGCTACCACTATAATGAGCAGGAGAAGAAAATCGAAGAAGAGGTGCTGGGAAGTTTCACCCAATTCCCCATACGCCTTGCTTGGGCCATTACCGTACACAAAAGCCAAGGACTGACATTCAGCCGCGCAGTTATCGACTTCACGGGTGGGGTGTTTGCAGGTGGACAGACCTATGTGGCACTGAGCCGATGCACTTCGCTCGACGGTATACGGTTGAAACGAGAAATCACCCGAGGCGACATCTTCGTCCGACCTGAAATCGTTCAGTTTGCCGAGACATTCAACAACCGCCAATCCATTGACCGTGCATTGAAACAGGCACAAGCAGATGTACAATATGCCGCAGCCGTCAGCCACTTCGACAAAGGCGATTTCAACGAGTTCCTGAATGAGTTCTTCAAAGCAATCCATTCACGCTACGATATAGAAAAGCCCAACATCAAGCGTCTGATACGACGGAAGTTAGGTATCATCAATCAACTGAAGTCTGAAAACAGGCAGTTGAAAGAGCAATTGCTCCAAACGCAAGAAGGGCTAAAGAAGTATGCTGACGAATACCTGCGATTAGGAAACGAGTGCATCACTCAGGCACACGACAGCCGTGCAGCATTGGCCAACTACGACAAGGCCTTGCAACTTTATCCCCGCCACACCGAGGTATGGGTACGTAAAGGAGTGACACTGCACAACGAACAGGATTACGAGCAAGCCATCGAATGCTTCAATGAAGCCATACGCCTTAGCCCTATACTGTTCAAGGCAGTGTACAACCGAGGCAAAACCTATTTGGCAATGAAACGGCCGGCCGAAGCTGCTGCAGACTTGGACAAGGCGACCTCGTTGAAACCCAAACATGCCAAGGCGCACCAACTGTTCGGCGATGCCTTGTACGCATTGAAAAAGGAGACCGAAGCTGAAATACATTGGGAAATAGCCCGACGTCTCCAAGACGAAAAAGGAAAAGTGTAAAGAAAAAAAAGAGTATATAACAGTAACCAATCAAAAACTAAAAAAACAACAACGCATGAAAAAAATTGCGAAAATTACAGGAATCATTCTGGTATGCATCCTGGCTCTTATGTTTATTCTGCCCTTTGCCTTCCAAGGCAAAATCAAAGAGGCAGTCATCGCTGAAGGCAATAAATTGCTGAATGCGGAATTCGGGTTTGATGGACTCGACATCAGTCTGTTCAAAGCCTTTCCGAAAGCCTCTGTCGGTATCGAAGGCTTTTGGCTGAAAGGTATCAACGAGTTCGAGAACGACACGTTGGTTTATGCAGGCGAAGCCCGTGTAGCTGTAGATGTCATGTCGCTCTTCAGTGACACAGGCTTTGACATCTCCAAAGTCCTTTTGGCAGACACCAAGGTAAAAGCCATCGTATTGGAAGACGGACGCCCCAACTGGGATGTAATGAAGACCGACTCAACCGCCATTGTGGAAGAAGAAGACACTACAGCCACCTCTTTCCGTATCAAATTGCAACAGCTGAGCGTAGAAAATCTCAACATCATTTACGACGACCGTCAAGGAAACATGTATGCCGACATCCAAGGATTCAATGCTACCTGCTCGGGCGATATGACGGCCGACAATACCTCCATCGACCTGGAAGCACTTATCAATGCACTTACCTTCAAAATGGACGGAGTACCCTTCCTGAGCAAGGCGCGGATAGAAGCCGGCATAAACGTGGATGCAGACTTGAAAAACAACAAATTTACCCTCAAGGAAAACAATGTAGCATTAAATGCCATCAAAGCCGGCATCGACGGTTGGGTAGCCATACCCACTGATGCCCCTATGGCCATGGATCTGAAGCTGAACACTTCGGACATCAACTTCAAGGAAATCCTCTCTCTCATACCAGCCATCTATGCCAAGGACTTTGAAACCTTGAAAGCCGACGGAACTGTCAGCCTCAGCGCATTTGCCAAGGGCGAGATGAAGGGTGATACCCTACCCCACTTCGAAGCCAACATGACAGTAAAGAACGGTTCATTCCGTTATCCGGCCTTACCTGCAGGAGTGGATGCTATCAACGTAAACGCTTCCGTACAAAATCCTGGAGGCATAGTGGATGCCACAGAGGTTAACATCAGCCAATTCAGTCTGACCATGTTGGGCAACCCGTTCACTGTAACAGCCAACGTAAAGACTCCCATCAGCGACCCCGACTTCAATCTGACAGCCAACGGAACATTGGATTTGGGACAAATAAAGAACATCTACCCATTGGAAGATATGAGTCTCAACGGTGTGATTACAGCCAACATGAGCCTTGGTGGCCGTCTGTCCTACATCGACAAGGAGATGTATGACAAGTTCAATGCAACAGGAAGCATCAACCTACGCGAAATGTTGCTGAAAATGAAGGATATGCCCGATATTGCCATCCAAAAGTCAACCTTCGCCTTCACACCGAAGCAACTCAACTTGAGCGAAACCACTGTACACATCGGCAACAACGACATCACAGCCGATTGCCGTTTTGAAAATTACATGGCTTTTGCCTTGAAGGGCAAGACTTTGAAAGGCCAACTCAACGTGCGTAGCAACCACTTCAACCTGAACGACTTCATGACGGCAGAAGGCGACTCTGTCATCGCAGTAGCAGCAGACACCACTACAACTACCGAAACCGAAGCAACGGGTGTCATTGTCGTACCCAAGAACATCGATTTCAACATGAACGTGAACATGGCAGAAATCCTCTTCGACAAGATTGCCATCAAAAACCTCAACGGTAAATTACTTGTCAAAGACGGTACTGTAGACATGAAAAATCTCTCTATGAATACCATGGGAGGTGATGTAGTGATGAACGGCTCCTATTCTACCGCACAAAACGAAAACCAACCCGAGCTGAATGCTTCGTTTGCCATGAACAACCTCTCTTTCTCACAAACATTCAAAGAGTTGGATATGGTGCAGAAGATGGCACCCATTTTTGAGAATTTAAAAGGTAATTTCTCCGGTAAGATGCAAGTCGACACAAAACTCGACAGTGTCATGGCACCCATCTTCAACACGGTCAACGGAAGCGGAAGCCTCAGCACCAAGGACATCAACCTCTCAGGCGTAGCCATTCTTGACAAGATAGCTGATGCCACCAACTATTCTGCACTTAAGGATTTGAATGTGAAGGATATGAAAATTGATTTCACCATCCAAGAGGGCAAAGTCAACACCAAACCTTTCGATATTAAGGTGGGCAACATGAATCTGAACCTAAGCGGTTCTACCGGATTGGATCAGACCATTGACTATACAGGAAAGTTGAAGTTGCCACAATCTGCCGGTGCTGTCGCTGCTCTCTCTACCATCGATTTGAAGATTGAAGGAACATTCACTTCACCAAAGATTTCTGTAGATACCAAAAGTATGGCCAAACAAGCCACACAAGCGGTAGCCAACAAAGCAATCGAAGCTGTAGGCGAGAAATTGGGCATCGACCTCAGTGATGCAGAAAAGCAAAAAGAGACTTTAGTCAATGCGGCCAAAGAAGCAGCTGACCGTTTGGTTAAAGAGGCCGAGAAACAGAAAGAAAACCTCGTAAACAAAGCAGGCAATAATGTTCTGAAGAAACTGGCCGCAGAGAAGGCTGGTGATGCAGTAGTAAACGAGGCCAAGAAACAAGGCGACCGCCTCATTCAGGAAGCTATCGAGAAGGGCGATGCCCTCATCGAGAAAGCCAAGAACGGCGAAACGGAAGAGTAAGGAAATTTAAAGTTCAAGATTCAAAGTTCAAGGAGACAATTTAGTGACGAGACCATTCGGCGCATGATATTTCTTAGACACAGATGACGCGGATGACGCAGATAAATATTGCCATACGGCACTAAAAGGGGCAGACCAAATTGTCTGCCCCTTTTTTATACTAAAAACAATAAGGGCGGACACATTGATCCGCCCCTACAAGTAATGAATAAACAAAGAAATCCGTGTCATCCGTACCTAAAAACTCCGGCATTTTTAAGCGTAACAGAGGCACGCCAAAGAGTTATTGAATAATGCTTAAGCGTAGCTGGATAACTCTTAAGAGATAGTTCCGTAACTCTTAAGAGATTTTTTGCTAACGCTTAAGAGTTTTCGCACTAACTCTTAAGAGATTTCTGGGGCCAGTTCACCTGTTGCTTATTTACCTGTTTATCAGTATTGTATGAATATTAGACAAACATTATTCAGTAGTGGTAAGGATATAAATGAAAAGTCAGGAAGCGTCTTGCGACCATTCCTGACCCTCATGCACAATGCATATTACTAAACTAAACTCAAAAAAGTATTTCCTTTGCTTCTACCTCTTCCCTCCCATATTGCTTCTTTTTTTCTTCCAAGATGCTTTGGCAGACCTCTGCCACTACTGAGGCAGTACACTGCCAAAAGCAAGGCAGCGAACTGCCATCACCGTGGCAGTAACATCGAAGCGGCACATGCATCGCCTTCATCCACGTACTTTGTCGCTTACACTCCTATTTTGACTTCATTCTTTACAACATCGCTTTATTGACGATGCTCGGCAATTGTCTCTTCGATAAATTCAAATAGGGAACCTTTTCTGTATCCTGTCTGTTTCCCTATCAGTTTTCCATCAGGTGAGACGAGGAAGTATTGTGGAACGGCTTGCGCATCAAAACGGGCAAATATACCGGTATCCTTCAGGAGGTCATTCCAATTGTGCCAAGTAATGTTGTGTTTGGCCGACGCCTCCTTCCAATATTTCTCTCCATCTAAACTGATGCTTACAACCTCCAATGAATCCATCATCTCTTCCGAAATTTTCTTCAATTCAGGGAAACTTTGTATGCAGGGGAAACAACCGCTACTCCAAAAGTCGAGCAACAGGTATTTACCTTTCAATTCCTGTAAGCAGTGCGTATTACCAAGCGTATCTTTCAATTCAATATCAGGTATCATATCGCCCACATTTACCACTTGAGATGGGAACAGATTCTTCATGATACGCTTTCCACGATAGGAATTCTTTTGTTCTTCGCTCATGCGTTGACTCAATTCCTTTCCTTTTGCAAGGATAGTGCTGTCTTTCGAGTTGCTCAAATAAAAAAGGTGGTTCATCCATGATTCGTCCACAGGCAACTTCTCCAACAAAGGAATATCCTTTCTTGGGATAGCAAGGAGCAGTATGGAGTCTGCACATTGATAATACTTTTCATCTTCTGTCCGATAAAAATCCATATAGGCTTGTGCAAATTCTTCCAGTTCCTTCAAGATATTGGCACGGAACTTATTTTCCGTCTTTTGCGCAGGTACATTGCTCTTGATTTCCCATTTTGAAAAGTCCATTCCATCGCCCGTAATCTTGATACGTGCCCCTGGCATTACCCATAAAGTGTACTGGGTAAATAACCCTGACTTGGCATTGACAATAAGTGCAGGATTCACCCCTCCGTCATCAGAAATCCCTTCAAAACGAAACTTGCCATCAATTACAGAATCACCGTCTATCATATCAAGCATTTGTCCGACATCTTCCAACAAGTTCAAGTACATGCTATCAGGCAGATTGGTAAACTCTCCTTCAATCACAATTTCCTTTCCTTGTGGCCCACTACTACACGATACCATCAAAGTGGTGGCAACGATTATCATCAGCAACACCATCAAAATACTTTTCTTTCTCATCATATTTTTATTTAAATAGGTTAGTAAATTTAGTTTTCCTCATTCTTGTTTTCTCGGCCAAAGCACGAGTACTCCCTGCTTCGTTTTGCCGAGTGCAAAGGTATGGGGCTTTTACATACTTGCCAAGGAATAAATCTAAAACTTTGCCGTTTAGAAATAGCCAAAAATCTAAAAGTTGCGGTTTTAGATTTTCGTATAGGGCATAATATGTACAAAATGTTCGGTGAAACGGGGATTTTGCATTACCTTTGCACGCAATCACATAAAAAATACGTACGCAAACGATGAAGAAAGTAAAATACTTGTTACCCCTGCTGATAGTCCTGTTCGTAGCACTCTCTTACGTGGGAAATTTCCGTGAGAGCAAACAGACATTGTACCAACAGGCCAATGAGACTTTTGTACAGGAATGTCATGAATGGACTTTCATCATGTCGGACATTATGCAAATACGCATGTGGGGAAGATATGACAAAGAAAAGTATCAAAAGAAAGAAACGTTTACCATTCTATCTGCCACAGATACCATTGTTATCTCTACCCGCTTTTACTTCCCTCCATATGAAAAGATGCGTTTAGATTTTCATACTTATGATTTGATACAAAGTAGCATAGATGGAGAAGATGGATATTATGACTTACACATGACTGACTCCATCTTCCAAACTTCATTGGCTGACAAAGGCATCCACGCAGAGGTGGCTACGGTACTGGAAGCACGTGACTTGGGTACCATGTTCCCTTCGGAGGATTCAATGAATGTGAATGCTCCCATAATTTTTAGTTCAAAAGGAAAGGAACTGGAAAAGGTTAGTTTTGTAACCGATACGGTAGGGATAGGAACTGCCGACGTGGGATTACTGTGCGCACAAGTCTATGTGCCATCTGTAGAGGTGTGGAAACACATGGATTCCTTTGGTTGGCGACAAGTGTTGGCCTTGCTATTGGCCATAGTGATGTGGATAGTGGTATGTAGTGTGGTGGTGTTCCGTTCAGTGTCCCGCCACATGATTCTGTTGGGAAACTCTTGTCTCGACTTGAAGAACGAGAGCCTCTACCTGTGGAGTGGAGAGTGCCGCCCCATACCGACCAACCAACAGTCACTGATAAAGATGTTGTTGGCCACTGACTCCGAGTACCGATTGAGCAAGGAGGACATTTGCCAAACCCTGTGGAAACGCGACACCAAGGATGGACAGGCCCTGTACAACACCACCGTGAGCGGATTGCGCAAACTCTTCATCGCCGACGACGAATCCATCGAGCTGAAGACACTTCCCAAGGAGGGCATCGAACTGGTGGTACACACCTCGTTGCTCAAACGGGCACGCTCATGGCACTACTTCATTTTGTTTCTGAAGCAGGCGGTGTGTAAGTGATTTAGTGATGAGCTACGAGTTGTTACTTATTCAAACGATACACATTTTGTCCACCTTGTGGAAAAACTGAATCGACATGACACCACAAGTAAGGAACCTCGTCATCCATCATGTAAGGGTATGCCGATTCCGACAAACAGAGAGCGGTAAAACCTTTTTGAGTGAGCAATTCCCTGATGGAATCTGTCTTTGTGACATACACAATGCCCTCCACAGAGGTTGCTACACTTGTGTCATCGCCGTTGATAAAACATATTTTGGTGAACGGCGCACGAGTATATATGGAGTCCAACCCCTTATATTGGAATGATACATGCTCCGCATTCTCAAACAGATGTTTAGAGTATTCTACCAACAATGGCTCTTTTCTTCTATGACAACAACATAGAATTACTCCCAATACCAATAGTGTTCCTACTTTCAAAATACTTTTCTTTCTCATCATATTTTTGTTTTTTTCGTTATGATTGTTTTGCGTATAGTTTGCTTTC
This sequence comes from Bacteroidaceae bacterium, assembly GCA_017517605.1. Lineage (GTDB taxonomy): Bacteria > Bacteroidota > Bacteroidia > Bacteroidales > Bacteroidaceae > Phocaeicola_A. Next base: position 16,813 of record JAFWYQ010000061.1, on the reverse strand, counting down.
ACTCCTTCCCTATAAACTACATTTTGAATGCTTTCAATTGAGATTCAAATATTTTTTCAAAGTATGATTTAAATTCTCACCTCGTAACATTACTCCACGTTCTACTATAGTTCCATCGGGAGAGAGAAGTATCGTTCAGCGAACCGAACAGATTCTCCATATTAAATATTCCTCCCAAGGCATTGAGTACTGAAGAATTTGTATCAGTAGCACCATCCATGAGTTTTGATATACCATTTATGATAAGTGCAATGTCCTCATCGTAGATATCCCCTCCATCGATGGAAAACTTGTGAACGTTGCCATTCTTATTCGGGCAGCGATTCCCCTCCTCTATAAACAGAGGAGGAGTTATAAGCTGTGAAAATTACAATTCTCGTCCTGACAATTCTTCCAATTTCTTTGTCAAGGCATTGCCTCGTAAATTCGTAGCAACAATCTGACCGGTTGAGCAATCTATAAGGAAATTGGCGGGTATGCCCTGCACGCCGTATACTTCGGTGGTATTCTTTGCATCCGTACGCAGAACGTTTGTCCACTGCATCCCCTTTTCCTTTACAGTCTGCATCCATTTGTCCTTGTCTTCTTCTTTATCGATGGACATGGAGTATATCTCGAATCCTTTGCCTCGGAATTTAGTGTAAGCCTCCTTGAGGTAAGGCACCTCATTCATGCAAGGGCCACACCAAGTAGCCCAAAACTCCAGCAGCACGTATCTGTTGCCATCTTTTTCTATGACACTCTTCAACGAAAGTTCCTTGCCGTCGGCAGTCTTTCCAGAAATATTCTTGTAAGGGTTGCCGGGTTGGACAGTCTTTGCAAGTTCGGCCATTTGACTTTCCCGTTCCATCTTCTTTTCAATTTCTGCGATAAGGTCAGCGTACTTCTCCTCCTTGTGTGCTGTGTACAGGTCGCTCGCCAGTTCCAACCTCATCTCGTTGAACATGGATGCCTCGTACCGTTCAAACAGAAAGATACCCAGCAGATTGCCAACGTTCTTTTTGATGTATGGGTAGATGAAAGGATAGAGCACCTCGGGGCGTACAGACGGATTGCTTCTGAAAAGGCTGTCCATTGCCTGACTGAATTGCATACTGGCATCGTTGAGTGGAGTACCCGTTGCAGTGAGATAGTGAGCGTTTTTCCACTCTCCGATGCGAATCTCTCCCGGTTCCACAAACAATTCGATGATTTCCACTTCGCTGGCAGTCAGCGAATCGGCAACTCCCACAACGGCAATATACGGCTCGCCCACCTGGCCTTCCAATACGAAGGAGTGGTTTTTGACTATCGTGGAATCCATCACTGGAATCTCTTTGGATTCTACGGATTTGATTAGGTACACTTTCTTTCCGTCGGCAAAGTCCGAAGCCTTTCCCGTAATGGTGAATTTCTTTTCTTGCTCAACCGCTGTGCATGACATCAGGCTCGCAGCGGCCATCACCCATATTGCAGCCCATAGGATACTTTTCTTTTCATCATGGTTATAGTTCTTTAAACATGTGTATTATGCTTACACTTCTGTAAGTGAATAGTTTGTGCTTCGTCCACCCTCTCCGTTCTTCACCAACATGCCTTTTTCCAGAAGGTCTTTGATGTCGTTCAATGCAGTGTCAGACGAACATTTGGCAATCTTTGCCCATTTCCCTGAAGTAAGTTTTCCGAAAAAGCCATCGAACTGCATGTTGATGAGTTTGCGTTGTCGTTCGTTTACCGTCAGATGTGCAAAGTATTCCCAATACCGAGCCTTGTCGAGGACATTTGACAATGTCTCGTTTGTACCATCCAATGCTTGGTCAAAACATTGTAGAAACCACAGAATCCAGTCGGTGATGTCGCCATCGCCACGTTGAGTATGTTCGAGTGTATCGTAGTAGATATTGCGCTGTAGTTTGATTTTTGCCGACATACTATAGAAGCGCTTGCTCGTATGTTCGCTTCTGGCCAATAACATGTCCGTAAGTGCACGGGCTATGCGTCCGTTACCATCATCAAAGGGATGGATGGTCACAAACCATAGATGGGCAATGGCCGCTTTTATCACATCGTCTATGCCTGAATCGGAGTTTATCCAATGAATGAAACGTTCCATCTCCTGTGGCACCCGTTCGGGGGAAGGAGCTTGATAGTGTACTTTCTCTCTTCCCATAGGACCAGACACTACTTGCATTTCACCACTTCGGTAACGGGCGACCTCTATCTGATACAACCCGCTCATGCCTGAAGGGAACAATACGTTGTGCCATCCGAAAAGACGTTTGTCCGTCAATGGCTCATCGTAGTGAGTAGTGGCGTCAAGCAACATCATTACTACTCCTTCCACGTAGCGCGATGCTTCGACCATACCGGCTGTCTCTATACCCAAACGACGGGCTATGGATGAACGTACTTGCTTGAAATCGAGATTCTCACCTTCTATTTCGGAAGAGCTGGTCAGCTCCATTGTCAATGCAGAAAGTAACGCTTCGTCTTGAAAGTCAAAGCCCAGTGACATCATCCGTCCAAGCAACAGACCTTGCTTGGCTCTGATGCGTCCCAATTCGTTCATCACACGCCCTTTGTCATAGCGGAAATCCCACCAGTTGTCATATTCATGCAGATACATATCTATCCTTTTAATCTGTAATTCGGTGCAAAAATAACTATTTTTCGGCGAATAATCGCCTTATTCACCGAATTTCTTCGGCGAATAGCTGCTTTATTCGCCGAATTTGTATTTTGAAAAACCAAACAAAATGGAGTAAATCCGGCAAGTTGTGGTGATTTCATTCGGTAAGTTGAGGTAAATTTATTCGGTAAGTTATGGAATCTTCACTCGGTAAGTTATAAAACTCTCATTCTGTACCCTGTATCGGACTTAAAAAGTAGACACGAATAAAACTACTTACCATCCAACTGCTTCTTCAATTCATTCAATTGAGATTCAAATATTTTTTTACCATAAGAATAGTTCAATCCTTTGCGCACTACATTGCCTTGTCTGTCCAAGGTTTCGTAATGAGGAATACCGTTGAACTGGAAGAGTTCCATCAGTTTGTTATATTCATCGCGGGTGATGAGATGGCAATCCTCCCCATCGAGATTCTCCTTCACGAAGTTGTTGTAAGCCTCTTCTGTAGATTCAGGTGCAGCAATGAATAGAAAATCCACATCGGGATGGTCTCTATACTCCTTGCGCATCTCCTTGCTGTCTTCAATGGCTCTACGGCAAGGGCCACATCCCATTCCCCAAAAGTCGATAACCAGATATTTCCCTCTATATTTGTTTGTCATACGTCGAAAGATGCTGGTGGCTTCTTTGGTCATGGGTAAACTGTATACAAGTGTCTGACGCTCCAGCTCATTGGCATAGATACGGTCCAAATTAGTTTGCAATCCAGGGTGTAACAACATCTTGCGGCGCAGTTCCACCAATTTCTTCTGCTCGTCCTTTTTTTCTCGGAAAAATCTGAAATTGGACTCACTCTTACGCAATACCGTAATCTGTCCCCATAACGAGGGAGAATCATCCCCAGTCACCTTCATGTCGTTGGCTAACATCGTACTGTCATTACGTGCTTCATAGTCAGCCTGCTGTTTGAGCATGCGAGTACTGGGACCCAATACTGGTGCATATTCATAGCGGTTAAGGATGGTACCCATGCTGCTATTGCTTAGCGAAGTGGCATCGTTGTAAGGAAGTTCTCTGAAGAATCCCCAGTTGGCTACATCGGAAATTTCTTCTACCTTTTCATCTGCATGTTTTGTATCCAAGATGTAGTCAAATATCCATCGGGCACAATCCACTTTGTTCCAAACGTGTGCCAAGTGATACTCCCACGGATTGAAACCATGACGCCACGCAATGTAGTCAACTATCCGTTCGTTGGCTTTAGCTATTCCCATAAGTTTTTCCTGCATCTCCACAAATGACAATACGTCCTTATCCGTTGCATAATTCGCGTACTCGTAGTTACCAATGCCATCCGCCATTCCGCTCATCACCAACCTTTCGCAACGCTGCACCTCTTCGTCAGAGCCAGTATAGTCCACGCTCCAGTCCTTGTGGATGTTCACCACGGTGGTACATCCTGGTACTATATAGAGGTTGATAAGTTGCCTGAAGTTTGTCGCACGGATTGCAAAGTAGTTTACCTCAGGATAAAAAGCTAAGAACTTGGCCTCAAATGTTCCGTCCTCATGCACATCAATGGTTTGAGGAGTGTCCTCGCGTGTAAGTTCGTTCCCCAAATAGATTTGCATGGTGTTGAATCCCATGTCGCGCGAATAGCCTTCTATCCGTCCGCGTACACAGACAGTATCCGCACGGATGAAGTTCTGTGGCACACTCACCGTGTCCTCGAACGAGGGAATTTCGAAGGGTTTCTCTGTGTCGTGTATTCCTAATATTTGGAAATCACCCGCCTTCTTTCCCTCTATCAGGTCAAAGAAACGTACTTTCTTGGGCAGTGGCTCAAACAATAGTTTGAAATCGTTCGCCTCATTGGTTGTCTTTTGGAAGAACTGATCGAACTTCTCATCAGGAAGTCCTTGGCTACTCATAATGCGGAACTCCACACCTTTGTCGTCCACAAGGCAAGTGTTTTTGCCAAATCTGATACCATTGTTCGTATCGTGCTTATGAAAGGTGATGATGGTGGCCTTGTCGGTCAGCATCACGTGGGTGATTTCCGCATTACTAACATTACTACTAATCCATTGCGTATTCTTAAATTGTTTCTTAAAAGCCTGTACCGGAGTGTAGGCAACAACCAGCATCGTCATCAATACCAAAAGGCGGGTAAAACTTTTCTTTCTCATCATATTTTTGTTTTTAAGTTTAAATCTTGTTCACGGCAATTTGATGGGCGCAAAGGTATGGGGCTTTTGCATACTTGCCAAAGAAAAAATCGAATCATTATCTGACCTTATCATACTTTCGTTTTACAGAAAGGAATAACAGATGCTCATGCTTTCATTAATTTCTTCCCTTCATTGATTTAATCAATTGTTCCAATCCGTTGAGGTCGCGCGGATCTGCATTCACATCAAGGATGTTTCCATCTTCATCGATAAGCTTGTATGTGGGAAATGAATTCACCTTCAAGAAGTTTTCCACCGCACTCTGTTGTTCGGCAGGCAAATTGTAGTGCACTACATTATCGCCCATCACATTATACTCCTTGATAACATTCTTCCATGATTCGTCATTTGAACGGTTTGCCAAATAAAGGAATACCATGTCGTAGGGTTTTAATCTTTCATACTCTTCTTGCGAATGGGAAAGTGCCGCCTTGCAAGGACCGCACCAAGTGCCCCAAATGTCGAGCAGGATAATCTTTCCCTTATAAGGTTCTATCAGTTTGCGCAAAATCTTTTCTCCGTCGCTCATATCCTTTACTTCGTCATTCGACTTCAAATTGGACGAATAAGAGACATTCCTATTTTGGATAGCTAAATATTTCTCGTGTAAATCAAGCACTGTCTTCTTAGCTATCGGAAGGGAGATTTCTTCTTCCATCAACTTTATCATGCTGTTGGGAAGCGGCTTGCGAAGCCCATCAATTGCACGATAAAGTAGGCGGGCAATATGGATATCGCGCAAAGTCTTGTCGCATCCTATTGAATCTATAGCCTCGATGGATAGATGTACACTTCTAAACTGAATTTCGTTTTTAATAACTTCATTGTATTGGGAAAGTACCCCATTGACATTTTTCACCATTTCACTATTATTAAAGGTATTGGCCAGTACCTGTTGTTCTTCTTCTGATGCATTGTTGATTTCTTTTTGGACTTGTGCAATCATCTCTGGATATTGTTTCAAGTACTCCCTCTCTTGATCTGTCAAGGAAACTTCTCCATTTTTTTCAAGGTGCAACACCATTTGTACAACTTGTACCGCACTCATCGAACGAGACCCCATAATCAATTGGCTCAAATAATCGGCCATGAAGGTTCCAAAATCACGATAAAGTGTATAGGGTTGTAATCTTTTCTGCCAAAACTCCTTGCCCACGTACTCCATATAGGCTTGTGGAAGTTCCATGTTGGACATATGGAAGCGAGCCTGCATCATGCCTTCTCCCTGCATGGTCAGGTAGTAGCCCTCCACATAGTCAATGTACCGTTGCGAAAGGTTGGGATGCATCTTCAACAAGTTCTGCAATTCCTCCATCTGCTTGGCGCGTATCTCGTCCGCATCCTTCCACGCTTTCATGGCATCGGCGTTCCCGCGTTCATCGGAAGCAATGCGCAGATTTTTCCAAGAATGAGGATGTGCAATGAGTTCGTTTTGCAAACGCACGTTCTTTCCCATGAAGAGTTGTTGACCAGTCTCAAAATCATAGAGAAAAAAATAGGTTTCACCAGGTTCAAATACAGTACTAAGAGTGGTCCTCTGCCAATCAAGAAAAACTTGGGTAGAATTAATTAATGGCATGGTGATGCTGAATCTACCCAATGAGTCCATTTTAGCGTAAGCATTTTCGTTTTCGTTACTGAAAACGCTTTCATAGCTTATCTCAAATTCACTTTTCATCTTCCGCACATCTTCGGGCATATCCTTCAACCATCCTACGAAAGTGACAGTTTCGTCCATACGGTAACCATTGTCCTTGATACCTTGACGCATATCCTTTTGCGGATAGTCGGGCAAACAGGAAGTGGTGATAGGACTACAAGCCACAGGGGATAGTCCTGAAATCTCAATAAGACGGATTCCTTTCTTCATTTTTCCAACCTTGACAGGAAGATTTACTGCTCCATCAGTCACTATCAGTTGGTAAGTGTCTTTCTTTTCAGACAGACTGACAATGTCCCAAAACTTGCCTGCATAGATGACACATTCAGAGGTAAAACCGATGAGCCAGTCACCCGTAGCTTCTTCGCGCCAATAGGTATCCTCGATGCCTTTGGGTTGAAAATCTGCACTGCGGATGTTCCAGATTTCCCATCCATTCGGTTCAATGAAGTCTATACGCTGGCAATCGGTAGGCAGGGGTGCGAAGATAAGATCAAAATCCACCTCACCCGTGTTGGGCATCCAAAACTGCTCTCCGATGGTTACAACCGTGGCTCCTGTCAGCGGATACTTTCTCCCGTCGGTTTGCAGATACATGTCATTTCGGACACGAATCCAATAACCAGAGGGATAATCCACATGTACTGAAAGTTCTGTACGATCGGTATACATTCTTACTTCCTTAATTTGAATGGTTTGAGTATTGTTCTTTCCCGCAATCACCTCATTCCAACTCACTTTCGGCTTATCGCCACTCTGTGCCATACCAAAGGTTGACGTTAACAGAACGAATAGTATTTCTACTATCAAAAAACTTTTCTTTCTCATCATATTTTTGTTTTTAAGTGTAAATCTTGTTCACGGCGATTCGATGGGCGCAAAGGTATGGGGCTTTTACATACTTGCCAAAGAAAAAATCTAAAACTTTCCATTTAGATTTGCTTTTTATGTGAATATTTCTACCTATTTTGTTCGGAAAATGGTTATTTTCGTTGATTTTTGAACCTCATCCTTTTAATTTTTAATTTGCTCGACGAGCATCACCCTTTACAAATTTCATCTGCAGGACGGGCATTGGCCGTTTTCCATACTCGCCAACCCACACAGAGGGCTACGAGCAGGGCTACGGCAAAGAAGATGCCAACGTATATCCACCACGAGATTTCCGTTTGTACCACGTATTGCTCTAACCACGGCTTCATGCAGACATAACCGATGGGGAAGGCTACTATGGCCGCCACTCCTTGCAGGAGCAAGTACTCACTGAAGAACATATCGAGAATGTCCTTCACCGTGGCACCATGTACTTTGCGAATGGCAATCTCTTTGCGACGTTGTTCGCACGTGAGCATTATCATTGACCACACACCAAAGAGGGCGATGAGGATGCAGACACCTGTGGTGATACTGATGAGGGTTTGTAGTTTGTTCTCCGAACTCAACATCCTTTCGTATTCATCCTTTGAGTCCTGCCATTGATAGGGTGCATAAAACAGTCCTTGTTCTTTGAAGAAAGCCTCAATCTTTCCCATCAAAGCCTGTTTGCATCCTGGTTTGTAATGGACAACCAGATAACGCTCCATATGATACTGGCTATCATTAACAACTGATTCATGATGAATACGATAACATTCAGCCTTCATGGTGGGAGAAATGTTATTAAAATCCTTGACTACTCCTACAATATCATACCCCCAAATGGATTGCTCCAATGGATTTTTCCAACCCATTTTCTTTGCTAAAGATTCGTTTATCATGATAGCATTCTTTTCTCCCTCGTGCAACCATCGTCCTTGCAACAAGGTAAGTCCATAAAAATCCACCAATGCTTCTGATATGTATTGGGTTCTCATCTTGAAAGATTCTGTCAACTCTGGAAAATCATCAGGAGTTATAGTCGTATAAGAACCTGTCATTACAGGATAAATTGGTTGTATACAGAGGAATGCGGTGTCTACTTCGTGGCATTGTCTTAAGAAGAATGCAATCTCTTCCGCACTTCCCGACACCATTTGTGAGATAATAAATGTCATACGGTTTTCGCGTTCGAATCCGATGTCACCATGGCGCAGGGTATTCAGTTGTTTCAGCAGTACTACGGTGCAGAAGATACAAAGGAAACTGATTCCTATCTGCACTCCAGTGCTGATGCGGCGGAATATGTTGTACTTCATCAATCCGCCCACTCCTGTGATGCTACTCTGTAATGATTGGCGACGGAAGTACCAGATGGCAGGCACAGAGATAAGTATCGATACCACAAAGACCACCAACATATACATCAGGCTCTCGCGGTGGAAGAAATTCCAGTTCTCGGGTAAACCCGACATCTCGAGGAACCAATCAAGTGAGAGCTTCACCGCATAATTTCCAAAGAACAGGGCTATGAGCAACAATAAACCATATTCAGTAAGGAATTGTACCATCAGGTTTCCACCCGAAGCACCGAACACAGTGCGCAGGACTATCTCACGCTTGCGGATAAAGAGACGATTGATGAACATGGTCAGATAGTTCAGCAAGCCACACAAGATGAGCATACCACCAGATATGGCAAACAGGTAGACATGGTTGATTTTCGTTTGGGAGTGCATCTCATACTTTTCTGTGGCATGGCGTAGTTCTGTAATGGGGACAGCCTTCATCTTCTGATGCGAGAAATATCGGCCAAGTGCTTCCTTTGGAATATTATCCATACTCTCCAAATGGCGATATAGCGGCATCGTATCGAGGTGGGCATTCAGTGCATCCATATCTACCTTAGGAGAAATGCGAGCCATCACAATGGCCTGACAACTACTAAAGAATTTTCCATAATCGATGTTTGAGGGTTTGGAAGAAAGTATGTCAATATTATGAAAATTACTATGATCACCCCAGTAGCGATAAACGGCAGATACCCTGCGCGAGAGGTTATAAGAATATTTTTGTTCCGTCCGATTGATGACAGTAGATAAATTGAAGGTGATATCCAATTGCTCTCCGATGGGAGACTTCTCACCCCATATCTTGCGTGCAAGGCGGTCACTGATAGCCACTTCGTGTTCGTTGTGTACAAAGTTGTCGTTACCTTCTATGAACTTCAAACCGAGCAGTGACACGAGGTTGGTATCGTTCATCATCCATTCGCGAGAACGTGTATCTATTCCATTGATAGAGTCGTGAGAGATACTTATCATATGGGAGAGTTGCTCCAATTGGGGAAGTTCACGTAAGGTTTGAGGATTGACATCTGCATACATATTCTCACTCCTGTCTTGCATGATGACGTGTATCTCGTCAGCATCTTTATGACATGCATCATACGTCGTCTCATACTTTATCCACATACTTGCAAGGGCAAAGCAGGCGAAACCAATGGCAAGACTTACAATACTAACCGCTGATTGCAGGCGGTACTTTACCAGTTGCCGCCATGCGAGTTTGAAATTATGTGTTATCATAATGGTGTCCTTTCTATTTATTCTCAATATTATTTTTGTAAATGTCAACGGGACATATAGTTCTTCCTTCCCGTTGGGCGACATCATCTTGACAACCGTTGGGTGGAAAGTAAAACACCTGCCCGTTTTTGTTTTCACAAAGGTATTGATTTGTCCAAATATAATTCGGTTAAAAATTCTTAATTCGTTTTTTTGACCCTAAAATTGTATGATTTTCATACACTCATTTGTAGTGGAAAGAGGAAAAATGAAGAAAATGTGCATTTTTTAATGCGCAGAGAACACTACTTCGTATTGCGATATACAGGTAATTCAAGATTCAAGGATTCAAGATTAGTTCGCTAACGCTCATCAAACTGCGCAAGTCAAGGTTCTCAAGGTTCAAGAAGGTAATTTAGCGATGAGCGACGAATCCATGCGACACGTAACATAGCTTAGACGCAGATGACACGGATTTAATTCTTTAAAACTCGTAAGGGCGGACACATCGGTCTGCCCTTATGATTTATAGTCTGTCACTTGAAATCGCGCTATCCCCCCCAAAAAAACGGCGAATAATCGATTTATTCGCCGAATTAAGGGTATTCAGATGTTATTTTTCAATAAATGTCCTGATGGAGGGCAAACCTATATACACTACTCTATCTCTATGACAGTGATGCCTGCTCCACCGAACTGTACGTGTTCGTCGTGAAAATGGCTGATGCCAGGCACACCTGACAGGTAATCGCGGATGAGGGTACGAAGGATGCCGTTACCTGTACCGTGCAGGATGCGGACACGGCTCATGCCTAACAGGATGGCATCGTCCACAAAATAGGTGACGGCTTGCAGAGCCTCGTCGCCACGCATACCGCGCACGTCGATATCCTGCTTGAAATTGAGTTTCTTTTCGTACACTTCATCCTGTGTCTGCCGGCTCACAAAAGTAACAGCCTTGGAGGTGGTATCCTTCGGAGCTGTGGTGGCTTCGAGACGGTCCAACTTGACGGTGGACTTCAGCATGCCGAAGATGACGGTGGCATTCTTGCCATTCACCTCTACCACTTGTCCGGTAGAGGTTTGTCCCTTCAAGCGTACATAACTGCCTGTGGTGATGGCAGGTGCTTTGGGCTTCTCCACCTGAGTAGTAGCAGACTGTTGTTCTCCTGCAAGGGGTTTGTTCTTCTTGTCCTTCTTGCGGTTCTGCTTCTCGCGCAACTTCTCCATCTTGCGCGTGATGACGGCTTCGCGTTCGGCCTTTTCCTTCTCGACCAAATTGTTTCGGAAGTCGGCCAACTCCTGTCGGGCCTGTCGGGTACGCTCCTTCTCCGCCTGATTCTCCTTGATAGTACGGATGGTATTCTCAATCTTGGCATTTGACTCCTGCAACAACTGCTCGGCCTGTTCCTTGGCGGTACGCAAGATGGTCTTTCGGCTCTTGTTCAGTTCCTCCAGTTCAGTCTCGTATCGGCTGATGGTCTCCTCCATCTTCTTTTCCTGCTGGCGGATATTCTGTCGCTTGTTCTCCCAATAGCGCTTGTCGCGCACGATATCCTGCAGATACTTGTCGCTCTGGATATATTCGCTTCCCACAATCTCCGATGCATCAGCAATCACCTCTTCGGGCAAACCTATTTTCCGTGCAATCTCTACTGCAAACGAACTACCCGGGTTACCTATCTGCAATTGGAACAAGGCCTGCATCTGATGGCGGTCGTAAAGCATGGCGCCATTCACGATACCCTCGTTGTCCTCTGCAAAATGTTTCAGATTCTGATAGTGCGTGGTAATGACACCATACGCCCGTCGGGCATTGAATCGTTTCAAGATAGCTTCAGCCATAGCGCCTCCGATTTGCGGTTCGGTACCGCTACCGAATTCGTCAATTAGCAACAGACTCCGTCCGTTGCAATGGCGGAGCATGTTCTTCATGTTCAACAAGTGGGACGAATAGGTACTTAAGTCATTTTCGATACTCTGTTCGTCGCCAATATCAATAAAGATACTGCTGAAGATTCCCGCATGGCTCCGTTCGTGCACAGGAATGAGCATACCGCATTGCAGCATATATTGTAGCAAACCTACCGTTTTCAGACAGACAGATTTTCCTCCGGCATTGGGGCCACTGATCAGCAGAATGCGTTGCTTACGGTTCAGTTCAATATCCAAGGGAACAACCTTCTTGCCATGCTTGGCCAACGAGAGTTGCAGCAACGGATGTATGGCTGTTGTCCAATCCAGCAACTGTTTTCTCTCCAACACAGGCTTGATGGATTTTGTCTGTATGGCAAAATGAGCCTTCGCACGGATAAAATCTATCTCGGCCAAAAACTCGTAGGATTGCAGGATATCAGGAATCATGGGACGCAGATTGTTCGAGAAATCCGTTAAGATACGGATAATCTCACGTCGCTCCTCCCCCTCCAATTCACGGATACGGTTATTGGCCTCCACCACTTCGGCGGGTTCAATGTATACAGTCTTACCTGTAGCGGACTCATCATGTACGATGCCTCTGATTTTCCGTTTCAGTCCAGGGGCAACAGGGATTACCAGTCGACCATCGCGCAACGTAGGGGCCACATCCTTCTCTACCACACCTTCTGACTGGGCATTCCGCAAGATACAGTTCAGACTACGGGATATGCTGTTGGTCGTGTGTGCCAATTCGCGACGGATACGTAACAACTCTGCCGAAGCATTGTCCTTTATCTTTCCATATTTATCAAGGATAGAATCAATCTTACCCAACAGTTGCGGATACACCATCACATCCCCAGCCAACTTCTTTAAGGCTGGATAAGGAGTGATGGATTCCTCGTCTTCCCCACTTTCATCCGACGAACGTTGCAGAAAACGGACAATACCGTTGATGGTTTCAATGGAACGACGCAAGTCGAACAACTCTTGTTCGTTCATATACATTCCCTCCACCCGAATGCGCTTCAGCGAAGGACGCAAGTCATAAAAATATTGGTCAGGAAAATCATCCTCCTCTTGGATAATGCGGATAAACTCCTGACAACGGTCCAACTGCTCACAGATGTCCTCTATCGAGTCGGTGAAATCCATCGCCTCCACCCGTTCGGTACCCAATGTGCTCAGGCATCTCTCTTTCAATAACTGACGTATCTGGTCAAAACCTATTTTCTGTTCAAAGTTCTGTGGGTATATCATCGATTCTTATACCTTATTATATATACTATTTCTGCAAACAAAAGACGCAAAGACACGGGGACAAATATTCTTAAAATCCTTCTTTAATACGTACCAATAAGCGTCAAAAGAGGTTGAAAAAAACTTTTTAGGGTGCAAAATTACGATTTTTACACTTTTTACGCAAAAAAAGTATGGTATAATTTGCAAGATTCAAAAAGTCGCCGTACCTTTGCATCGCTTTTGAAAGAAAGCCCTCCTCCAAAGGAGTTTGGAAAGGTGGTAGAGTGGTCGATTACAGCGGTCTTGAAAACCGCCGTGCTGAGAGGCACCGGGGGTTCGAATCCCTCCCTTTCCGCCACAAAGCGTGATGAACAATGTTCATCACGCTTTTTTGTTTTATAGCTGGCATCCTTATCTCAATCCCTGCACCTTCATAGTCCACACCGTGACTTCCATACTGCAGAGCCGCATTTCCATACTCTACAAATCTGCCTTTGTCAAGCCATATTCACAACAGAAATACACTTTTTCAAACGAATCGTTTCTCGAGTGTAAAAATAGAGAGATTTACCAAAGTTCTCAAACATAACAAATATTTTTTACAGTTCATACAAATCGTCTAGTTGTATTTCTGCCTGAATGTCCCCCCAATATTCATTCCGAGTTAGCCCATCAGTAGTAACCATGATGGAGTGAATGGCTTTTTTGGTGCCTGTTACGGTCTGGAAAACATTTCGTTTGCGGGCAAGTTCATCTGAATAGTCAGAAGTGATGGTATATGAATCCTTCGAGTATTTCATTTCGCATACATCAATTATTCCATCGCTACGATCTATAAGTAAATCAATCTGAACCCCAGGTCGGCTGATGCTCTCATCCGGCAAGCAACGCCATGTATATTCATTTGTCAGGATTCCGCTGATACCAAGTCTCTTCTTAATTTGGTCAACATGCCATAGGCAAGTGCGTTCAAATGCCAAACCACACCAAGTATTATACTTTGGTGTTCCCAACATTGATCTCCAATAGTTTGAACCTTGACGTACTCCATCTATGTATTCGTAATAGAATAATGTATAATGGTCTATCAATTGAAAAATATCTGATTTTGTCCGATACCCCATCATGGTGTAACTACGAATAAAGCCACACCATTCCAAATCTTTCAAAATGTCAGAGAATGCCCCGTTGTCATCAAATCTTCCTGCCGCCAACAACTCTTGTCGAGTCATGCCCATCTTTTTCTTAGCCAATAACTCAATTACACGAACGTATGGTTCAGGCTTTTTGAACAAAGAAGCATATAGCATCTCAAATTCGTCATGTAACTCTCCATTAGGCGAAAAGATCAGTCTGTCAATCTCGGCAGTTATGCTTGTTCCCTTTTGCAACAAACTCCAATAATATGGCACACCGCCAAATATCATATAGGTTTCCAGCATCTGCTTGCGATTCAGCACAATGCCTCTTGAGTGAGCTAGCTTCTCGCATAATCCCAAAGGGAAAGGATTGAGGGAAATACGATGGTTCAAACGATTATGAAGTCCACCTTTATTCTTTATTATTTTTTTTACCATCCATGAGGTACTGCTTCCGCATACCACAAAAACAATGTCCTTTCTGGCAGATGCCCATCCATTCCAAAACGACTCCAGTTCTGAAAGAAAACCGGAACGTGGAGCATCCATCCATGGCAATTCATCAAGGAATACAACCTTTTTGCCCTCTGGCTGATTCGCTATGAATCGTTTGAGTTCACTGAAGGCATCGCCCCAGTTAGTCAGTTCTGGGGTATCTTTTTGTCCGTGTTCTTTGAGTGCACGACGGAAACGCACCAACTGCTTTCTTGCTGTTAAATTTGCGGTGCCAGTAAATTGGAAGTTGAATCGGTTTTCAAAGGTTTCTCTGATAAGAAAAGTCTTGCCAACACGACGTCTTCCATACACTGCAATAAACTGAGAGTACTCTTCGTTGAGAGCATTCAGTAATACTTCTTTTTCTTTTTCTCGACCAATCAGCATGGCATACATTATTTTGATTCACGGCACAAAAATAATATTTTTTCGTGAGAAAACGAGCGGGAAGTATGTAAAATTCACAAATTCCGCAGTTTTATTAACGAATTTCAAGGCGTATAGCTCATTTTGCAGGCTAATTTTGAGAAGTTGATAGTCAATAGCTCAAATTGCAGGCTGCAAAATGAGCTATACGCCTTGAAAGATACGGACGTTGAGGCTTGAAGATACGGATGTTTAGGCATCAAGATACCTATCATACAACGACATTGAACGATTGGCATTCTTCAGCAGAAAGAATGATAATCTTCGGTACGAAAGAATAGCATTCTTATAAAGAACTATTGGTGTCCGATAAATAAAAAAGAATCCTCGCAAGCTATTCTAATTTTAGCTTGCGAGGATTTGTCCTTATCGTCTAAGATACATCTCAGGGATTACTTCTGGATGTATTTCTTTCCGTTCTTGATGACGATGCCCTTGTAGTTTTCGTTTACGGGCTGACCGAGAAGGTTGTAGATGATACCGTTCTCGGGCTGGGCAGGACGGATGATTTCCTCGATGCTATATGCTCCGTCGAAAATTCCATTCACGTAAACGGTTGTCTCTACACAGTAAACATTAGCTTTGCTGATACCCTCAACAGCGTCGATGCAAGCGTAGGTTGAAGCACCTTGGGTAGCCACTTCGTTGGTCTCGAGGTTCATCAAGTAAACTTCCTTAACAGTAGATGAAAGGATGGCTGACTCGTTGTCAACGGTCATGCAAGTTGCCCCAGACTCCTGTCCGTTTACAAAGGTGTTGTTGACAGTACCGTCAGCTTTCTTCACAGAGGCCATGAATGCGGCTGATGCCAATTCGCCTGTAGTCTTCTGGTTATCGAAGGGAAGTTCGCCGTGGAATGTACCTCCGATAAAGAGATTGTCGCCATCCACGTTCATAAAGAGGTTGTAGGGAACGCTCAACTTTCCGTGAGCAGCAGCGTTGTAGATCTTGGTAGTGGTGGTAGCTCCGATAGTAGCCAATACGAAAGCATGCTCCATGTTTCCATCATCTGTAGCAGAGAATGAGAAATTCTCTGTACCGTTGGCGGTGGTGAGTGTCAGTTTCTGGAATCCGATGAAACCTACATAAACCGTTCCGTTATCAGCTACAAAGCTCATAGCTTCGGGATAGAACTGAGTGTCGGCAATAACACCGGTCATCTGTACGTTAGCAACATTAGCTGCACCACCAAGGTCGGTCTTATTCAATGAGAATACGCCCATGCTGTAGTTGTCGGTGTACATCATGCCGAACATGTCGATGTAGCTACCCTTCCAAGCAAGGTCAGCCACGTCACCCATATATTTGGCAGAGACATAAACCTTGTCACCATCTACCTGAATCTTGTTGGGTGTAACATAGATGGGGTCCCACATGCTGTAGAGCGGAGAGTCAAAACCTGCTCCCCAAGGGTCTCCCACTGCAGATGCAACAGTTTCGTTTACGGAAGGGGTAATCACCTTCACGGCTTCGAACTTACCGTCCTGGCTGATCTTGGCAACGAATGCAGAGTAAACTCCAGCGCTGGTGATGGCTGCAGATGTACCATCTGCACCGGTGTAGTTCACCTCGTCCATGAAATTACCGGCAGCATAGAGTGTACCTTCAGCATCTGTATCCATTGCATAAATAACGGCATTACCCATCATGTTGGCTGCCCAAAGTTC
>JAFWYQ010000060.1 GCA_017517605.1 Bacteroidaceae bacterium | reverse complement strand
TGCCCAGGTGGCGGAATGGTAGACGCGCTCGTTTCAGGTGCGAGTGTTGAGAGACGTGCAGGTTCGAGTCCTGTTCTGGGCACAAAAGATGAATGTAGATGACTCTTTTCAAATATGGAGAGGTGGCGGAATTGGTAGACGCGCTACTTTGAGGGGGTAGTGACAATTATGTCGTGGGAGTTCGAGTCTCCTTCTCTTCACATTTCAAAGAGGAAATTTCAAAAACATTTTGCGGAAATAGCTCAGTTGGTAGAGCATAACCTTGCCAAGGTTAGGGTCGCGAGTTCGAGCCTCGTTTTCCGCTCAGAGTAAAGGCAATCGAAGATATCTCTTCATTGCCTTTCTTTTTTTTGTAGAAATTCAGTAAGTGTAATCTCTTCTTTGCAAAATCTGCTTTTATAGGAAGCATATATCGCAATATTGCTACTTTTTCTTCTTCATCAGCAAATATTTGAATCTTTTTTCTTTGTCTATCGGTGAAAATGAACGAAATTTGCACAGCCGATTGCATTTTTCGGTTTAGAGTGAAATATATAATATAAGGTATATCATATTTATAAAAGAATTTTAGAACTATGACAAAGAGTGCATTGCAAATTGCTCGTGCAGCTTATCAGCCCAAGCTTCCTAAAGCTTTGAAAGGCGCAGTGAAGGTAGAAGAGGGTGCTCCCACCCAGTCAGTGGCCGATCAAGAGGCCATCAAGGCATTGTTCCCCAATACATACGGAATGCCGTTGATTAAGTTCGTTGAGGGTGAAGCTACTGCTTATCCCGCTATCAACGTAGGTGTAATCCTCTCAGGTGGTCAGGCTCCTGGTGGTCACAATGTGATTTCAGGTCTTTTCGACGGAATCAAGGCTTTGAACAAGGATAGCCGTCTCTTTGGTTTCATCCTCGGTCCTGGTGGATTGGTTGACCATAACTACAAGGAATTGACTGCCGACATCATCGACGAGTACCGCAATACCGGTGGTTTCGACATTATCGGTTCAGGACGTACTAAGCTCGAGAAGGAAGAACAGTTCGAGAAGGGTCTTGAGATTATCAAGGAGTTGGGAATCAATGCCCTCGTTATCATCGGTGGTGATGACTCTAACACCAATGCTTGCGTGTTGGCCGAGTACTATGCAGCCAAGAAGTGTGGTGTGCAGGTAATCGGTTGCCCCAAGACTATCGACGGTGACTTGAAGAACGAAATGATTGAAACTTCATTTGGTTTCGATACAGCATGTAAGGTTTATTCAGAAGTTATCGGTAACATCCAGCGCGACTGTAACTCTTCACGCAAATACTGGCACTTCATCAAGTTGATGGGCCGTTCGGCTTCTCACATCGCTCTTGAGTGTGCTCTTCAGACTCAGCCCAACATCTGCATCGTTTCTGAGGAGGTTGAGGCCAACAACATGTCTTTGGATGATGTTGTGACATACATTGCTCAGGCCGTTGCTAACCGTGCTGCTAACGGCAACAACTATGGTACTGTGTTGATTCCCGAAGGTTTGATTGAGTTCATCCCTGCCATGAAGAAACTGATTGCCGAGTTGAACGACCTGTTGGCTGCCAACAACGAGTTCGCTATGATCAAGAAGAGTGCACAGCGCGAGTGGGTTATCAGCAAACTCTCTGAAGAAAATGCTGCCATCTATGCCTCTCTGCCCGAGGGCGTTGCCCGTCAGCTGACACTCGACCGTGACCCGCACGGAAACGTACAGGTATCTTTGATTGAGACTGAGAAGTTGCTCTCTGACATGGTTGCCGTTAAGTTGGCACAGTGGAAGGAAGAGGGTAAGTTCGTTGGCAAGTTTGCCGCTCAGCACCACTTCTTCGGTTACGAAGGACGTTGCGCAGCTCCCTCTAACTACGATGCTGACTACTGCTATGCACTCGGTTACACTGCCTCTATGTTGATTGCCAACGGAAAGACTGGCTACATGTCAAGCGTACGCAACACAACTGCTCCTGCTGAAGAATGGATTGCCGGTGGTGTGCCCATCACGATGAAGATGAACATGGAGCGTCGCCACGGTGAGATGAAGCCCGTTATCCAGAAGGCTCTCGTGAAGCTCGATGGTGCTCCCTTCAAGGCATTTGCAGCCAAGCGCGACGAGTGGGCACTCGAGACAGCTTACGTATATCCGGGTCCTATCCAGTACTTCGGTCCCACTGAAGTTTGTGACCAGCCGACCAAGACATTGACTCTTGAACAAGCGAAATAAATTCATTTACAAGGTACAATTTACTAAGTACAAATTCTGTCCTATTATAGGAAGATGAGTGCCAGGTAAATTGTACCTTGTCCTTTGTAAATTATACATGAAACGGCAACCTCGAAAAACACCTTCCCGTCCCAAGAAGAAGAGCAAGAAAAACAGCGCTGCACAAGGATGGAATTGGCAGACCGCGAAGCAACGCTTCTGCTCCCTTTTCCTGCGCGATGGCGAATTGGCCCCTTGGACCATTTGGGGAGGAGTGTCTTTGGTTGGGGTTGTCTATATAGCCGTTGTCTATTTCTTTTTTTTCCGTCCCTATCTATTGCGCGACGAGGTGCAGGATCTCTATTTTATCCGTCCCTACGTGCATGGTATCGACGTGTCTCATCATCAGGGCGAAATCGATTGGCCCCGTCTCAGTTTGGCCACTTTCCGCGAACGTCCCATCAACTTTGTCTTTATGAAGGCTACCGAGGGAGGCGATTTTGTTGACGACAGTTTCCGTTACAACTTCGCTTCGGCCCGCGAGTGCGGTTTGGTGCGCGGAGCCTATCACTTCTTTCTCCCCGATGTCTCGGCCGAATTGCAAGCCCGCAACTTTATCAGCCAAGTAGATTTGCAACCCGGCGACCTTCCTCCCGTTCTCGATGTGGAAGTGATGGGCGAGGGTGGAGTCGAGCAACTCCAGCAAGGTGTCTCCACATGGCTCTCCATTGTCGAGCGTCACTATGGAGTGGCTCCCATCATCTATGCCTCCTACAAGTTCAAAATCAGTTATCTCAACCAACCGCCCTTTACCCATTATCCCTATTGGATAGCCCACTACTATGTTGAGGATTTGAAATATACCGGTCAGTGGCATTTTTGGCAACATACCGACCGTGGCCGTCTCGACGGTATCAACACCCGTGTCGACCTCAACATCTTCAATGGCAACTTGGAAGAACTGATGCGGATGACGGTCAAGTGAACGGATGTTTCAGTTGACAAGATACGAGTTGACAAGGCCATGCGGCACTAAATTCTTTGTCCTTTCGCATTTCCGAATGCGAAAGTCTTTAGTATGAAGCATTTTTAATGCGCCTATATACCTTATTATATATATGCCAATGTGCTAATTAATGTGCTAATGTGGATTAATGTGCCAATATGCCAATAACCATGCGGCACTATACATTGGCATATTGGCATATTAGCACATTGGCACATTAATCCACATTGTCACTCGTAGCTTGTGTTCATCGCATCACAGACACTCTCATATCCTCAGCATTTCAAATGCTGAATGACAGGTCAGGAGAGTTTGAAATGAACAGTTAGCGGCTTACCCAAGTGAACTACTTACGGCTACCCCAAGTGAATAACTTACGGCTTGGGAAGT
>JAFWYQ010000059.1 GCA_017517605.1 Bacteroidaceae bacterium | reverse complement strand
CTCAAATGATAGAGGAGGCCACCAAGAATGCCCGTGCTGCTGCTGAGAAGTTTGCCTCCGACTCGGATAGCGAGTTGGGCAAAATCAAGCGTGCCACCCAAGGACAATTCACCATTACCGACCGCGATAGCAACACACCTTATATAAAGAAGGTGCGTGTGGTGACTACCATCGATTATTTTTTGGAGGATTAGAGAAATATTTTTTTAGACCTGCAAAAAATATGAAACAACTATTCCTTATCCTTGTCCTATTGCCAATCACCCTCTTTGCACAAAAACAAACGGGGAAGATTGCACCTGTAGATACCACCGTTTACAATGTGGTGGAGAAGATGCCGGAGTATCCTGGAGGAATGAAAACATTGGCACATGAATTGATGGAATATAGGTCTAAACTATATGAAAGGCTTTATCCTGGCCAACCTGTTGATCGTATCAATGGTAGGGTTATAGTCTCCTTCATCGTGCATGAAGACGGACAGATAACGGATCCTGTATTCGTGCGGACGTTAGACCCAAATATCGGCATTTTTGAAAAAGAGGCTTTGAAATTTATTAAATCCATGCCTCGCTGGATACCTGGCGAAAGCAGAGGGAAAAAAGTAAAGGTCAGATGTACATTACCTTTTCCTTTTTAATTCTTCAAGAGGATTGTAAGGTAATCTGAAGTCCTGTTTGCATACAGATACAAAAAAAGGGTCAACGCCTTGACCCAACCTTTATTAACCTTAAATCTAATACCATGAAAAACTTGATGCAAAGGTACAGCCTTTTTTTGAATCTGCAAGAGATTGCATCTTGTTTTTATGTTTTATAACATATTTTTTGATATATATCAAGAAGAAAGTCATTTTTCTCTGTTTTTGGGAGGAGTTGTTTCTCTCATCTTCACTCTCATTTGATTAAGAGTTCTTTAGGTATAGATACAAAAAAAGGGTCAACGCCTTGACCCAACCTTTATTAACCTTAAATCTAATACCATGAAAAACTTGATGCAAAGGTACAGCCTTTTTTTGAATCTGCAAGAGAATACACCTTGTTTTTATGTTTTATAACATACTTTTTGATATATATCAAGAGAATGTAGCATTTATGGCCGATTTTCCCCCATTATATCAGTTTCAAAGCGACAGGGATGTCCGTCAATGGTAACTCCTTCTATCACTACATGGAAATTGCCAACAAAGTCGCTGGTATAGAAGATGGCGGCACAATGGCCTGCGATGTCTGTTTGTATCGAAGGATTCCAATAAAGGGTCGTACGAGCATCTTCGCTAGGGTAGTTTGCTTTGGGCGTTTCATATATGGGATAGTAGAAATAGGCATTTTCACTGTATCCGAAGGGAGTGACTACAATTCTGCGAGGGTCAAAACCTTCGTCCTGATAATTGAATCCTTCACGCATGAAAAGTACCATGACAATCTCATCATTCTGTCCCATAATAGTCTCTCTATTGTCATTCAGTCCTGTTTCAATACGGGAGACAAATTCGATACGTTCAATATCGGCCGGTTGGATGCGGGTGAGAGCAGTGGATATGCTATGGAATCCGTCATACTCGTCGTTGTTGACATATAGGCGGGATATGGTTCCCCAAAAAGGTTTCCAATTCGTACCTTCTATAGTACTCCCATCTGCTGATGAAGATTCTGTATCGCTATTTGCCTCGGTGTAAGAATTGTAATAAGGACTGAAGAAGTATCCAGGATATCGTTCTGTAGCCAATCGGTCGAAAAGGTCAAGGGCAGTGCCTACGCGGTTAGGGTCGTTATATAAGTTTATCTCTTCATGGCCGACTCTTCCAAGCACAAAAAGGTTCTTCAATGCTTTGTGGGAACTTTTCTTTGATAATATTTGTACGTCGGGCAGCATATAGTGTTTCAAACCATCTGTCAAGTAGTTCTTTTGTTTGTTTTCGGCATACATCCATTCCTCCATTATCAATGGCTCCTTGTGCGATAGTGTGGGGAATGTATCACGATTGACAAGTATGCGTCGCCCCATCTTTTTTTTGCTGAGCAATTTCAACGCAAACCTTCTGTCGTTGGGTATATCCAAGGGAGTAAGCACGAAACTGCCATCTGATTGCACTTTGCCCGTAGCGAATTCTCTCTCCCCCTCTTCGGTAAAGGCAAGGGCACTTATCATGTTGCCTTTTTCCTTTTTGGGGATACCTTGGACACGCCCACTTATATCTTGTCCCACTTCAATGGGGAAAGATAAATTGTAGGAAGGTTTACGATGCAGGGAGTCGGTATTGAAACGGCTCCATCCGTGGGTAAGCATCACTAAATCGAGCATAGCCGTACGAAGGGTGTCGTTGGCATCGGCAAAGTACCATGCAGGATTTTCTATAAAACCCTTCAAATCGCTGGTCATCAGTAAATTCGATACAATATTGTCTGCTTCATGGTTGGGCTTAATAGTTTTGGCATCAGTTATGCTCAACGAAAAGTCACCACGCAATGGAGTACCAGTATCATCTGTCAAGATAAAATCCAGACGTACCTTTTCCCGAGTATTGTACATCGGTTTATCAGATGAGAACTTCCAGTGAGACTTCGCTTGGTTATTATTGACAAAAACGAGTCGTCTCGTAAGTGCTTCGCCATTTGCATTACATACAATCAGGTGTACAATACCATCTGGATAATGGCTGATATCTATTACTCCATTATCTGCAGAACCTAATACATGCTCTTCCAAGAATCTACTTCGACAATGGGTAATCAAACGGAGGCCTTCGTGGTGTTCTTGTCCTATAGGTTTCAATAGGCGATAGATCAATTTGCCTTCTGTTGGGCGTTCTACGCACAGGGCTATACCTTTCGTTTTTGCCGTGGGTAGAGGAAACTCACGCTCAAGTCCGTCGCGTACAGCCTTTACTTGTGCTTTCAATGTCATCTCTTTAGGTGGGGTTATCACAAAACTACCCATACCATCGTGCATGGTTTGAAAACTCGTAAGCAATTGATTGTCGGAAGTATATATTTCGCCCGTAACGGCTTCGCTATATCCCGTAGCACTCTGTACTTTAAAGGCTACACGTTGGGGAATTCCTGCTAACAAGGTTCCTCCTTCAGGAAAGAATGTGACGTGATAATCCCGTTCAACACGTCCCTTGATTGGGCGTGGCTTTGTCGTATTACCAATATGTATGCGGTGTGAGTAGAAATAGTTACTATCGAAATTCAGCATATATTTGCTATATGCCCGCATGAGATATTCGCCTTCGGGTAGTTCTACCGATAGGGGCAAACAATTATGGAAACAGAGACCATCCCGCTTGAGCATCCGTCGTTCAATCAGTGAATCTTTTTCGTTCCATAGTTCCACATAGATGTAATTGCTTTTCACTAAATAGGAGTGTGTGTCGGCATTCACCAATGTACCACGCAACCAAATGGTGTCACCTGCGGCATAATAGGGCTTGTCCGTGTGGATATAGAGTTTTTCGCGCAACAGACTTTGTTCTGTCTCAAAGAATGACGGGACAGAATGGTTCTCTGTCTTTCCCAATGTGTCGATGGGGAGTATAACTCCTACCCAAAGTAGAATGTAGCTTATTAATTGTTTAATATTCATAGAGTAGAGCCTTTGATTCGTTTAGCTTTTATTGTGCAAATATAAAGAAAACTATTCACAAAAGGGGAAATAAATAAAAAAAGAGAGCAAAATGTGATATTATTGCTCTCTTTTCATTTGTATAAATTTTGATGAACTGGATAGTTCCTTATTTCAACTTCGGTTTTAACTCGTCGGGTGAATCGTTGGTGAAACTATCTACGGCTGGGGTAGGTTGGGTGTAAATAGTTTCAATCTGTTCCACAGTAATGGTTTGTGAGGGACGGAAATCGTTTGATTGCATGTAGGTCATGAGAGCCTGCATCAGTTCGCGTGCAACAGGACGATCGTTCAATCGACTACGCAAATCAAGACTGGTCATGATGAGGCGTCCTTCTCCTACACGTGCTTCGAACAATGTACTGAGGCGACGACTGAGGAACCAAGTGTCGATGGGTTGTACAATGCTGTTGAACTCTCCAGGGATATGATCAGTCATCATACATTGAGCACGGTTGACAAGTTCCCACCATTGGAGGTCTGTCCAATTGTCTGTGGGGAAGTGGCGGAAGAGTGGATGTGCATCGTCAATCCATGAACCAACGGTATGGGGCGGACGCATCTTGAACCACGAGGTATTCCAGAAAGTAGGGACAAAGTGTTGTACGATACCGTCGCCATACTTCACCTTTCCTGCAGCAGTAAGCAAAACCTTTCCACCACGGTTGAGCAGGTTGATTGCCTCTTGGTTGAGTGTGTCAGTAACCAGTACATCCGAATTCTCCCAACTTGTCAGTTCGCGTTTCGGGTACACCCAAAGATTCCATGTGTTACAAACTTCATGAATAGGGTAGTTGCGTTCCAACGTTCCTGTACCTTGTGTACGACGTTCACGATATTGGTCACAATCGGTGAGTCGAATTTCAAGAGTCAGTTGTTGAGGTTCGCTTCCTGCTTTAAGACTATGAGTGAAGGTTCCTAAAGGGATTTGCCCGCCAATGGGAATTTCTTTGACGCGTTGTTGCTTGGAAGTGATGATTTTTCCTTCCTTATCTTTCAAGACAAATACAATGGTGGCATTCGTCAGCATTGTTTCTCCGAAGTGGCTCAGTACGATGTTGGCTTCCAATGTATCGCGGTCGGTAAATACGAATCGGTCCATCATGGCCAAGATTGTGGTGGGTGCACAGAACTGGCGCCATTCCTCAGCCGTAATGTATCCTTTCTCTTCCCACAAGGCATCGAGGATTCCAACAATGGCACTTCCTTGACCACTATAGTCGTTCAGAGCCAAAAGTTGATAACCCGCATAGTTGGGAGTACGGAGAGTGCGTTCCAATTCGTGTTTGTAGCAGAGTGCCTGTAACTTTCCGCTGGCCATTAAGAAATCCTGTGCTTGGTGTCCCATGCGGGCATCGTTCAATTGGTCACGGAAGATTTCGAAATTCTTGGCCTTGTTCACACCCTTGTATTTGCCAATCTCGTTGAAGTTGGGGTAACAGTTCCATTGTCCCGTCTCATGCGAAACGAAGGGTTGTCTTACTGTATCAATCTTGTGGCTAAAGGTGCTGTACGATTCGGGACGGCTTTTGCTCCATTCCAATCCGCGTGCTCCGGCCTTTACGTGAAATTCGTTGGCAGGTTGCCAAGCCCATCCACCACCTACTGAGGCACCGGTATATACGTGGCGTGGGTCAGCTTTTTGCCAATAGTGTACAAAGTCTGTTACCCATTCAACCCAACGGCCTGCCGGCTCGTTACCACATGCTAACATGCAGAACGAAGCATGGTTGCCATATTCACGGTTCAAGGCAATGGTCTCGTCCATCAAGTATTTGTCAATGGGTTGGCCTACTCCCAACTTTACTCCGTGATTAGGCCAACTTGGTCCTTCGGGTTGCAAATAGAAACCTACAAGGTCAGCCGCTTCGAAAGCTGCACGTGGTGGGCAATAGGAGTGGAAACGCATGTGATTCAGTCCATATTCACGGCAGATACGGAATACTCTTTCCCATTCTTCAACCTCCATGGGAGCATAACCTGTGAGAGGGAATATACAACTCTCTACTGTTCCGCGCAACATCGTCTGGCGACCGTTCACATAGAACCATTTGCCTTCAATCTTGAAATCGCGCATACCGAAAGTTGTTGTTGAATTATGATTTGCCAATTCGACTTTCAAACGATAAAGGGCAGGGTCAAACTCATCCCACATGTAGGGATTATTGCCCATAGGAAGAACAATCTCAATTTCATTCTCTCCTTTAACCAGTGCCACCTCTTTATTGGTGGTAAGTGTCTGCTCGGGTTGGTCGGTGTTAAAGCTGACGGCATTCAAGGCAACGATTGTTTTCATCTGTCGTTCAGCTTGAATCTTTATCTTTACAAGGGCATTCTTTTCAGCCACGTTCGGATAGACTTGTAAATCGTCGATATAAGTCTTGGGTGTGGCAGTAAGTGTCATTTTACCTACAATACCATTCCAGTTTCCCTGTGTCTGATCGCTTACGCTGTGTGAATCATCACCTACTTTTACTGTTTCGGGACGATTGTCTACACAGATGGCCAAATGATTAGTACCGCGCTTCACAAAGTCCGTTACATCATACACATGAGGTACGGAAAGTGAATTTTGTGTACCTACCTGTTTCCCGTTCACCCATAGAGAGGTAACGATGTGTGCCCGTTCGAGAGATAGTACAATGCGCTGTCCCTTCCACTGACGTGGTATGTCAACAGTGCGCTTGTACCAGGCACGTCCCACATAATGTTTGTCAGGTGTGAGGAAGAAGGGAAACTTGATGTTTCCTGCGCGGCGGTAGGGTTCCATGTAGGGATTGTAGTAAAACGAACTGTCGTAGAGTGTTCCCGTCCATGGAGTGTGGATACTCGGGTCATCACCTTTCAGTCGTTGTGCCATTGAACCGGGTAGTAGGATGGTTTCATCAAAGTTCTTTTTGGTGTCAAACCACTGCTCGGCTTCGCCCACTCCTTCGCGATCGATAGCGAAGAGCCACGTACCAGCAAGGTCAATGGTTTGTTGTGCCTGCACGCAGAGGGTGAGGCAGAGTAGCAGAAAAAGGGTTGATAATTTGTTGGTCATGTTTGATACTGTTTTTATTTCATAGGGACTATAGAAACTATAGAATTTATAGTAATTATAGTCCCAATTGTTTTTTATTGTTTTATCATATTTCTCAATGCCATCACTCCTTGATGGTTGATGTCCAGTTGCTCCACTTCGCGGAAGAAACGATTGGCTTTCTCTTTTTCGCCTAATCCAGTGAAGCCGAGGGCAAGCATGAAGAGGCAGTGGATGCGGTTCTTCAAGTCAAGGTCACCGTCCCATATCTGTAAATCAGGTAAAGAGACTGCAAAATAGTCCATTGTCTGTTTCTCGAAGATGTGTTGCTTTCCATAGTTCACCAGCTTGTAGAAACGGCCATTGGCTTCATCTGTACGGCCAAGTTTCTGTAAAGCCAGTCCTTGGTAGAATATCTTCTCGGGCTTGGCATCGTTGTAGTACATGGCTGCTGCAGGTTCGGTAGGACCGAGGGTGGCTTGTTCCCAGCAGTTGTTAGCCTTCTCGATATCACCTTGTTGTTCGTAAGCACAACCAAGGAAATAGTAGAAATCACTTTCCTGTGCACCATAGAGTTTGCCTTCGCCAAGGTGGTGGGGATATTCTAAGCACTCTTCCAAAAGGGTGATGGCTTGCTTGGCTTGACCAACCGATGCAAGCAATTGCTTGGCCTTCTCCACTCGTGCATATTGATATTGTGCAGGAACCTTTCCTTCTCCACCTTCCCATGGATGGAAAATGTGCCCGTCGAGTAAGGGGATGGCCTCGTCGTAACGGCCAAGCAGGTTCAGCAAGGTAATCTGTTCCAGAAGCAAGTCGTCGCGCTCGGCAATGAGGGCAGGGTATTGCTCCAAGAATGCGAGGCGTTCGGCATGAGGCTTACCTGTTACCTTATAGAGTTGGTCAAGTTCCATCAGTATGCGGCTGTCTGTCGGGTCGAGGTTGAAGGCACGTTCCATGCATTCGAGTGCTTTCTCTTGGTTCTTCTCCTTATTATAATAATAGAGCGCAAGATTTCGCCATACAGTGGGGAAACTGGGGTTGCATTGTGCTGAGAGTTCCCAATTCTCTTTGGCTAAGTCGTACTGTCGCTTGTCGTAGAAGAGGCAACCGAGGTAATAGGGAGCACGGGCTGCATTACTCAATGTATTTCGTGCAATGGTCAGCACATTAACATCCTCCAACCTATTTGGGAAGCAGCAATTGGGATTAACAAGTTCTGCTTTCTCGAAGCAGGCTTTGCCTTCTTCCAATTTTCCTTGGCCTATCAGGAAGTGTCCTATATAATAATAGGTAAGGGGAGATGCTTTTGCCAACTCTTCAGCTACGGCAGGGATGGTAAGCACTTGTTGGGCTTCCTCGTACAAGTATGCTTGATTGTAATCGAGTGCCAATTCATGATAATTATAGACATTACCATGCATCAGTGTTACAAGACGTTGCAACGGTTCGTCGTTACCGGTGAGAAGATACTCCTCAAACATACAACCATAGTTGAATGGGTCTATTTCGTATGATTCCTTTATCCATGTCAAAGCTTCTTCTTTTTTCTCCATTTTGCGTAGGATGGTAGCCTTCAAGGCACGTGCCTTGTGGTTGTGGCTGTTATGGATAAGGCAACGGTTCACCTCATCGAGTGCACTTTCGTAATCGCGGGTGTGAACACTGATGCAAGCTGCTTCAAAATAGGCCGCATCCGCCCAAGCCTTATTCCATGTCGCTTTCCAGAACAGTTCGTAGGCTTCGTAGGGACGGAGCTGATATTTCAAGCATTGTGCCAAGTTATAGATTGGCTCACCGTCGTAAGGGTTGGGATTGCGCTTCTGCAACACTTTGACGGCCGTCCGCAAGTAAGGTTCGGCCTTTTTGAATTGTCCGCGACGTAAGTACCACAATCCTATTTGGTTGTTACAACGATAGTCCAACGGGTCACGGCGCAATGCCTCTTCGTAATAATCAAGTGCCGACCATGTGGCATGACGGTATTGTTCGAGGTGCAAGCCTGTGAGATAGAGTTGGTCAATAGTCTTGGTCTCTGTAGGGGGGAGAGCTGCTTCGGCTGCATCAGGGATGGGACGGATATCATCCTGTTCAGCATCCCAAAAGAGCAAAGTCTTATTGGTTACGGCATCGCGAATAACTAAGTGAATAGCATTCATGTCGCAACCGTTCAAGTCTATAATCTCATCAAGTAAGTTCTCAGGGCTGAGAGTCATTTGCTCATCATAATAGACTTCAACGGGTGGTAGAGACAAAGTGATTCGTACCTGTTTTTGGGATGTGGCATACACTTTTAAGCGTACTTTTCCGTCCCCCTCCGGTTCGATATTCATCATCAAGTCCTTCGTTGCCTGTTTTACCACACCCAATTCGCGATAAGGCATGAAGTATTGGGTGAATTGTTTCTCTTCATAAGGCATCAACCATGTGAAGTCGGGTTGATTTTCTGTATATACACCTGCCATCAGCTCAATGTAGGGACGGAATACGCCCGGTGCACCTTCGTAGTCATCATCTGTCAAGCAACGGTCCCATGCACGGCCAAAGTCTCCATTACCCCATGTCCACTGCTTCTTGCCGGGACTGAAGTGGTGGCTGGCCACATGAAGCATACCTCCCTTGGTATCGTTTTCATATCCTCCTTCGAAATCATACTTCGAGTTCACACCCATGTATGAGGTGGGGACTTTAATGTTCTTGTAGTTTGAAATGTCTACACCGGCAGAATAGTCCATCTTATAATATGTGCCCGTTGCGATGGGAAAACTGCTTACGGCACGTTTTCCATGGTCAAACACTGCATTAACATCAGGTGGGAAGACACTCTGGTAATAATCATTTACTTCTACGGCAGGATTGGCCCACCAAAGGAATGTTTGGGGCAGGGGAGTGCGGTTGCTCAGTCGTCCTTCGATTTCCAAGTAGGCACATCCAGGGCGCAGGGTAAAGCCTGCCAATCCCTTTTGGTGGAACATGCGCTCCATTTCGTTTATCCACACTGTCACCGAGCCATCCTCATTCTCTATGATGGTTGCATCCACAGGTGAATAGGTGCTTGGACGATGGTGTTGTGGCCAATTGAACTCTATACCACCACTAATCCACGGACCAGCCAAACCGACAAGAGCAGGCTTGATTACATGGTTGTAGTAGACAAAATGGCGTTGTTTCACCTTATCGTAGGCCATTTGTACACGGCCGCCCAATTCGGGCAGAATCATCACTTTGATATACTCATTTTCGATATAGATGGCGTTGTATTCCTTATCTACCCGCTCATCGCTGATACTTTCGATGACGGGGTAGGGATATACCACACCGCTGGAGCCTTGATAGACACGCTTCTCCAGGAATATGGGGTTCTTTTCAGGTGCACCCACCTCATAGGTGGGGATAGTCACCTGTTCTTTCCATGCTTTTACCATTGTATGTTGTTTTTTTTAGTTGCGTTTTTTTAGAATGTCTAGATAGTCTAGAATGTCTAGATAGTCTAGAATGTCTAGATTTTCTAGAACTTCTAGTTCCTCTAGAGTTTATAGTTTCTCTAGAACTTCTAGATTATCTAGCTTAGTTTAGTTTATAATTTACTTCACCAGTTTCTTCTCCAATTCTTCCAAGGATACACCTTTTGTTTCGGGGCAGCGGCGTAGGAGGTAGAAGTATCCGGCAAAGCAGATGGCACTATAAATCCAGAATGATCCACTACTTCCCAAAGCAGCATTCATAGGTGGGAACGAGAAGGTGAGTGTGCAGCATCCTGCCCACAAGGCAAAGGTACAGGTTGCCATGGCAATGCCGCGTATGCGGTTGGGGAATATCTCGGCCAAAAGTACCCAAGTGACAGGACCAAGTGTCATGGCGTATGCAGAGATGGCAGCTACTACAAGGATGACCATGAAGAATCCTGTGATGTGATAATGATAGCAAGTTCCCAATATGAGGTAGATGATAGCTAAGCTGATTGAGCCGAAGAGCATCAGCGAACGGCGTCCCCAACGGTCGATAGTGAACAGGGCCACAATGGTGAAGATTACATTGGCAACACCTGTAATGACGATGTTGAACAATACGTCACCCACGCTGTATCCGGCCGCAGAGAAAATCTCTTGTGCATAATTGAAGATGACATTCGTGCCACACCATTGTTGGAATACAGCCACAATGATACCTAATGTAAGTACGGCGGCATATTTGCGGGTAAAGAGGGTACGCAATCCTGCTTTTTCAATCGAAGCATCGGCTTGGGTTGAGGCATTGATAGCTTCCATCTCTCTGATGGCGTATGCTTCACCACCAATATGTGTCAAGGTCTTCTTGGCTTGTGCCTCCATCGATTTCATCATTTGCCATCTGGGACTTTCGGGAATGAAGAAAGCCAGTACAAGGAACAGACCTGCAGGGATTGCCTCTGCCCAGAACATCCATCTCCAACCCATCTGGCCATTCCATGATGCCAGGATGTCTGCCGTAGTGAAGGCTTCGGGCACAGGTTCTGCTATCTGCCAATTGGCAATCTGTGCACCAAGGATTCCTAATACAATAGTCATCTGATTGAGCGAAACCAGTTTACCTCGTATCTCTGTAGGTGAAATTTCGGCAATGTACATGGGCGACAAGGCCGAAGCGATACCGATGCCTATACCGCCGATAAAACGGGCAATATTAAATAAGGTAAAGTCGTCGAACGCACCCGTAGCTACGGCTGATACGGTGAACAGTACGGCCGCCAGTATCAATAGGGGCTTACGGCCATACTTGTCGGCTAAGGCACCCGCTACCATAGCACCGATAAGGCACCCCACAAGGGCCGTCGTCATGGCTACCCCTTGCATGATGGGGTCGTTCGAGATGTCAAAAAACAATTCATAGAAAGGCTTTGCGCCACCAATGACTACCCAGTCGTAGCCAAACAACAATCCGCCCATTGCAGAAACAAGACAGATAAAATAGATAAACTTTTGATTCAGCGTGTTCATAATAGTAAACAGGTTTTGTAAATAATGACTGCAAAAATACATATTTTACGTCAAATAATAATAAACATAAGTAGGAAAAAATAGGATGATGCTGAGCACTTCTTTGTTTGTAAGCTTTGCATGTATGTTCAGAGTCTTTGAATGTATGTTTAAAACCTTTGAACATACGTTTGTAATCTATAAATAATTTTTTGATGCAGAACATTTGATTTTGTTGTACTGAGGATAGGGATTTGTCAACGTTATGTTCTGAAAAAAGCGGCCGGTAACGGTGAGCAAGGGAGGCGGAATAGCCTTTATTTCTTCTCATTTGTCCGAATTATCGAAAACTATGCATCCGATATGTGAACAATGTTTAAACGTTGTAGTTTTACTTGGAAACTATTTGGCGGGTATTGGTTTTCTGTCTAACTTTGCAGCACTTTTTAAAGGATTAAGGTATAAGATTGGTATCCCACATGGATTTTACAGAAAAACAATCCCACGAAGAGCAACGCAACCGTGTGATAGAAGTAGCAGGAAAGATGTTTGCTGAGCAAGGTATCCGCAAGGTCCGTATGGATGATGTGGCTGCAGCACTCACCATGAGCAAGCGTACCCTTTACGAAATGTTTCGCGATAAAGAGGAACTGCTGCTTGAGTGCATCAAAGTGAATCAGCAGAAGAAGTTGGAGTATGCCAACGAGGTGGCCATTACTTCAGAGAATGTGTTGGAAATAGTTGTCCGCATTTATCAGCAGGGTATGGATGAGATGAGGTCTTTCAACGGTTCGTTCTTTACCGACATCAAGCGTTATCCTAAGGTGTGTGAATGGTTGAACCTCCGACGCGAAGAGAATAAAGGTAAGACAAAGGCCTTTTTCCTTGCCGGAGTGGAGCAGGGGATATTTCGAAAGGATTTGAACTACGACATCTTTCAGTACCTGATGGGGCTTTCCATGAATGGATATTTCAATAATGTCGATTCGTTACAATGGCCTATTACAGAGGTGATGGAAACGGTGCTGCACACCAACATCCGGGGCATCTGTACCGAAAAGGGGCAGCAGCTGTTCAATCACTATTTGGAGAAGAAATAGAACAATATAAACATATAAAAAACTAATTTAAGTAAAACGTATGAGAAGTAAGAACTGCTTGGCACTGGCCTTGGCTCTGCTGTTGACAGGGGCCGTCCGTGCACAAGAAACGCTGAATCTGACATTAGACAAGGCGTTGGAGATTGCTTTGGCCGACAACCCTACGATTAAGGTGGCCGACCAGGAAATTCAGTTGAAGAAAGTGGCCAATAAGGAAGCGTGGCAAAGCTTGTTGCCCGAACTGAGTGTTTCAGGCTCATGGCAACACACAATTAAGGCTCCTGAGATGAAATTGGGTGGACAGTCTTTCCGTATGGGTGATGATGGAGTGAACACCGCTGCTGCTGTGGCAACATTGAGTTTGCCCGTCTTTGCACCGGCAGTGTACAAGAGTATGTCGTTGACAAAGACTGATATCCTGTTGGCACAAGAGAAAGCCCGCTCTTCACGCCTTGATTTGATTAACCAAGTGACAAAAGCATACTATCAATTGATGTTGACGCAGGATAGCTACGAAGTACTTCAGAAGAGCTACGCTTTGGCAGAAGAGAATTACAACGTAGTGAAGTCGCGCTTCGAACAAGGACTGGTCAGCGAATACGACAAAATCAGTGCTGAGGTGCAGATGCGTAATGTAAAGCCCAGTGTGGTTTCGGCTGAGAATGGTGTTCGTCTCTCCAAACTCCAATTAAAGGTGCTGATGGGAATCACAGAGGATATTAACCTTGTGGTAACAGAGAAGTTGAACAATTATGAGTCAATGGTATTTGCCAATCAGATTGATAATGACAACTTTGGATTGGAAAACAATAGCACCATGCGTCAATTGGGGTTGAACGATGAGTTGCTGAAGAAGAGCATCAGCTTGCAAAAGACAGGTTTCATGCCTACATTCGCTATGGCTTTGACAGGTCAATACCAATCTATGTATAACGACAACTGGAATGTATTTGACTACAGTTGGGTTGGTAGTTCACAGTTGACATTCAGCTTGAATATCCCAATCTATAAAGCCAGCAACTTCACAAAATTGAAGACAGCACGTATGCAACGCACTCAGTTAGAGTTGAATCGTATTGATACCGAGCGTAAGCTGAATATGCAGGTAGAAAGCTACAAGAGTAATATGCAGGCAAGTTCAGAGCAAGTGCTTTCAAATAAAGAGGCCATGAATCAGGCAAACAAGGCTCTGACTATTTCAAAGAAACGCTATGAAGTGGGAGGTGGTACCATTCTTGAACTGAATAGTTCGCAAGTGTCTCTTACTCAATCTGAATTGACCTATGGACAGTCCATCTATGACTATCTGACAGCCAAGGCTGATCTCGACTTGGTATTGGGACGTGAGGAATAAGAAAAACAATAGAAGAAAACAAAAAAGTATATATAAGTACTGAAAATCAATTTTCAAATGATGGCACTTGCTGCTCTGGTTTTGACTGCAAGTGCATGTAGCTCGAAGAGCGAGACTGAAGCTGCTCAGGCAACACAAACCGAGAAACCCAAAGTGAAATTGGCTAAGGTGACAGTACGTCCCGTTGACCAAGTGGCCGAATACACTGCTACGGTAAAGGCCGATGTGGTGAACAAGATTGCTCCCTCAACCCCCGTGCGTATCAAGAAGATTCTCGTTGAAGTGGGTGACCAAGTGAAGAAGGGACAGAAGTTGGTGGAGATGGACGATGTGAACTCTACTTCATTGAAGTATGACCTCGACCACATGGAGACCGAGTTCAAGCGTATCGACGAACTCTACAAAGTCGGTGGTGTTTCCAAGTCTGATTGGGAGAATATGCGTACCAACCTCGACAAGTTGCGCCGTTCGTATGCCAATATGGTAGAGAACACCCAGTTGCTTTCACCCATCAGCGGTATCGTCACTGCCCGTAACTATGATAATGGAGACCTTTATGGTGGTGGTAACCCTGTTCTTGTAGTTGAACAAATCTCACCTGTGAAATTGGTCGTAAATGTATCTGAAAATAATTTCCCCAAAGTGAAGAAGGGCGACAAGGTGAGTGTGAAGCTCGATGTATATGGCGACGAGGAATTTGAAGGAAAGGTTGACCTTATCTATCCCACCATCGATGCATCTACTCGCACATTCCCCGTAGAGGTGAAGGTGGCCAATGCCAACCAGCGTATCCGTCCGGGTATGTTTGCTCGTGTAACCATGAACTTCGGTACTGCTGACCACGTGGTTGTGCCCGATATGGCAGTTGTGAAGCAGGCCGGTTCAGGCGACCGTTATGTATATGTCTATGAAAATGGCAAGGTATCTTATAATAAGGTACAGCTTGGCCGTCGTATGGACACTGAGTACGAGTTGCTCTCAGGTGTAGAAAACAATTCACAAGTAGTGATTGCCGGACAGAAGGCTCTGTTGAACGGCATGGAAGTGGAAGTAGAAAAGTAATTTTAATGTGGCAATATGCCAATGGGCTAATCTGCCAATGACCATGCGGCGCGATTATATTAGCAAATAGATATTAGCATAGCCATTGGCACATTAGCAAATTGGCACATTAGCAAATTAAATAGAATATTATGAGTTTATACGAAGGAGCGGTTAAAAAACCGATTATGACCTCGCTTTGCTTTCTTGCAGTTGCGATATTTGGTCTCTTTTCATTGTCGAAACTCCCCATCGACTTGATGCCGGATATTGAGACAAACACCATCATGGTGATGACGGCTTATCCTGGTGCCAGTGCCGAGGATATCGAAAATAACGTGACCCGTCCGTTGGAAAACACGTTGAACTCTGTGGAGTACCTGAAACATATTACTTCCAAGTCTTCCGAAAATATTTCTGTCGTAACCTTGGAGTTTGAGTTCGGCCACGACATTGACGTGCTTACTAACGATGTGCGCGACAAACTGGATATGGTGACTTCGGCTCTTCCTGAAGAGGTGGAGAACCCCATCATCTTCAAGTTCAGTGCCGACATGATGCCTATCCTTCTCCTTTCAGTACAGGCTGAGGAGAGTCAGGCAGCCCTTTACAAGATATTGGACGACAACGTGGCCAATCCTTTGGCACGTATCCCTGGTGTGGGTTCAGTGTCTATTGCCGGTGCTCCCCAACGTGAGGTGAACGTTTATTGCGATCCCAACCGTTTGGAGGCTTATGGCCTGACCGTGGAGGCTATCAGTGGACTTATCGGTGGTGAGAACCGCAATATCCCTGGTGGTACGTTTGATGTGGGTAACTCCACTTATGCATTGCGTGTCGAGGGAGAGTTCGTTGATCCCAAAGAGATGGAGAATCTGGTTGTAGGTAGCCGCAATGGCGCCAACATCTACTTGCGCGACGTTGCCCGTGTGGTTGACGGATTGCAGGAGCGTGCACAGAAGACCTTTACCAACGGCAAGCAGGGTGCGATGATTATCGTACAGAAGCAGTCGGGAGGTAACTCTGTGGCCATCTCCAATGCCGTGATGGAACAGTTGCCCGAGTTGCAGAAGCGTCTTCCCAGCGACGTGAAGTTGGGTATCATTGTGAACACTTCTGACAATATTACCAACACCATCAACTCCCTTGTCGAGACCATCTGTTATGCCATGTTGTTCGTGGTGCTGGTGGTATTCCTCTTCCTTGGTCGTTGGCGTGCAACGGTGATTATCTGTATCACCATCCCCCTTTCATTGATTGCTTCGTTCATCTATCTGGCCATTACGGGTGGTTCGTTGAACATCATCTCCATGTCGTGTCTCTCTATCGCTATCGGTAACGTGGTGGATGATGCCATTGTGGTGCTTGAAAATGTCACTACCCATATTGAACGTGGTTCAGACCCTAAGCAAGCTGCTATTCACGGTACCAATGAGGTGGCCATCTCCGTTGTGGCTTCTACACTCACCATGATTGCCGTGTTCTTCCCCTTGACCATGGTGACAGGTATGGCCGGTGTGCTCTTTGAGCAGTTGGGTTGGATGATGTGTGTCATCATGACAGTGTCAACCATTTCAGCTTTGACCTTTACTCCGATGATGTGTTC
Source organism: Bacteroidaceae bacterium (assembly GCA_017517605.1). GTDB lineage: Bacteria > Bacteroidota > Bacteroidia > Bacteroidales > Bacteroidaceae > Phocaeicola_A. Next base: position 1,124 of record JAFWYQ010000059.1, on the reverse strand, counting down.
TCAGATGCTGCGTTTGCAAAAGAAACCCAGCAAGATTTTCTTGGCTTTCTACAAACCGATAGAGCGTGCATTGGATGCATTGGATGATTGGTACAAGCGTCGCATTTATTGGGCTACACGCCATCGTTGGACTACGGTTTGTTGTTGTGCCATTCTGTTTGTTATCAGTCTTTTCTGTGCAAAGACTATCGGTACAGAATTCTTCCCTACACAGGATAGCGGACGTGCATCGGTAAAACTCTATTTGCCTATCGGAACCCGTGTGGATCATGCCCAGCGCTTGGCCGAGGAGTTGGCCAACACATGGATTACCCGCTATGGTGACGATTTGCGTGCCTGCAACTTCACCGTAGGTCAGGCCGATTCTGACAACACTTTCGCCTCTATGCAGGAGAATGGTTCACACATCATCTCCTTCAACATCGGCCTTGTCAGTGTGACTGAGCGTGAGAAGGGATTGGAGGAAATCTGTAATGAAATGCGTGAGGACTTGAAGGCTTATCCTGAATTTGACCGTACCATGGTGACCCTTGGTGGTGGCGGTGGTATGGGTGGTCAGTCAACCGCTGACTTTGAAATCTACGGTTACGACTTTACCCTGACCGACAGTCTTGCACAACAGTTGAAGCGTGAATTGCTGAAGATTGACGGTGTGGCCGAGGTGAACATCAGCCGTCAGGACTATCAACCCGAGTATCAGGTGGACTTCGACCGGGAGAAACTGGCCATGCATGGTATGAACCTTTCTACTGCGGCAACTTATCTGCGTAACCGTGTGAATGGTGCTACAGCTTCTTACTACCGCGAGGATGGTGATGAGTACGACATCATCGTACGCCACGCACCAGAGTTCCGTCAGAGCATTGAGGACTTGGAAAACATCCAGCTTTACAACAATGGGGGTAAGGCCATCCGTGTGAAGGATGTGGGTCAGGTTGTCGAGCGCCAGTCGCCTCCTACCATCGAGCGTAAGGACCGCGAGCGTATTGTGACCGTGTCGGCCATTGTGTCAGGAACGTTGAGTGATGTAGTTGCTGCCGGTGAGGCTGTTATCGACCAGATGGATCTTCCCAGTGGATACAATATCGACATCTCTGGTTCGTACGAAGACCAGCAGGAGTCAT
>JAFWYQ010000058.1 GCA_017517605.1 Bacteroidaceae bacterium | reverse complement strand
GCCGCCAGCGAGTTTGAAGCCCTTCGTCTGGAGACAGAGGCTTCAGGCAAGCGTCCGAAGGCATTCATGATGACCATCGGTAACTTGGCCATGCGTCAGGCCCGTGCCCAATTCTCATGCAACTTCTTGGCTTGTGCCGGATACGAGGTGATTGACAACCTTGGCTTCCCCACTGTAGAAGAGGGTGTTGAGGCTGCCATGAAGGCCGGTGCCGACATCGTGGTGCTTTGCTCAAGCGATGACGAATATGCTGAATATGCCATCCCCGCTTACCAGGCACTCAACGGACGCGCCATGTTCATCGTAGCTGGTGCTCCCGCTTGCATGGACGACCTGAAGGCCGCTGGCATCGAGAACTTCATCCACGTGCGTTGCAACGTATTGGAAACCCTCAAAGAGTATAATGCTAAATTGTTGAAGTAATCATGAGAAAGAATTTTAAGAATATTGATATATATGCTGGTTTCAAGGCTCAAGACGGAGCTGAATGGCAAACAGAAAATCATATTGAAGCCAGTTGGAAAACACCGGAGCAGATTGATGTGAAGCCGGTATATACTAAAGAAGATCTTGAAGGAATGGAGCACCTCGACTATGTAGCAGGTATTCCTCCTTACCTCCGTGGCCCTTATTCAATGATGTACACCTTCCGTCCGTGGACAATCCGTCAGTATGCCGGATTCTCTACCGCAGAGGAGAGTAACGCATTCTATCGTCGTAACTTGGCCAGTGGTCAGAAAGGTCTTTCCGTAGCGTTCGACCTCCCGACACACCGTGGTTATGACCCCGACCACCAACGTGTAGTGGGTGATGTGGGTAAGGCTGGTGTATCCATCTGTTCACTCGAAAACATGAAGGTGTTGTTCGATGGTATCCCCTTGAACAAGATGTCCGTGTCCATGACTATGAATGGTGCCGTGCTCCCCGTTATGGCCTTCTATATCAATGCAGGATTGGAGCAGGGTGCCAAACTCGAAGAGATGGCCGGTACTATCCAGAATGACATCTTGAAGGAGTTCATGGTGCGTAATACCTACATCTATCCGCCTGCATTCTCCATGAAGATTATCTCTGACATCTTCGAATACACTTCTCAGAAGATGCCTAAGTTCAATTCTATTTCTATCTCGGGTTACCACATGCAGGAAGCCGGTGCTACGGCCGACATCGAGTTGGCTTACACCTTGGCAGACGGTCTTGAATACCTCCGTGCTGGTGTGGCTGCAGGTATTGACATCGATGCCTTTGCACCGCGTCTCTCATTCTTCTGGGCCATCGGTATGAACCACTTTATGGAGATTGCCAAGATGCGTGCCGCCCGTATGTTGTGGGCCAAGATTGTGAAGCAGTTCAATCCGAAGAATCCGAAGTCATTGGCTCTTCGTACCCACTCACAGACTTCAGGTTGGAGTCTCACCGAGCAGGATCCGTTCAACAACGTCGGACGTACCTGTATCGAAGCGATGGCCGCAGCCCTTGGTCATACTCAGTCGCTCCACACCAATGCGTTGGACGAGGCCATTGCATTGCCCACCGACTTCTCGGCACGTATTGCCCGTAACACTCAGATTTACATTCAGGAAGAGACCAACGTGTGCAAGAACGTTGACCCATGGGGCGGTTCTTACTACGTGGAGGCATTGACCAACGAGTTGGCTCACCGTGCATGGGAGCACATCCAGGAAATCGAAAGCCTCGGAGGTATGGCCAAGGCTATCGAAACAGGTATCCCCAAGATGCGTATCGAAGAGGCCGCTGCCCGCACTCAGGCACGTATCGACGGTGGCACACAGACTATCGTGGGCACCAACAAATACCGCTTGGAGAAGGAAGACCCCATCGACATTCTGGAAGTGGACAACACTGCCGTACGTTTGGAGCAGATTGAGAACCTCAAGCGTTTGAAGGAAGGTCGCAACGAGGCCGAAGTGCAGAAGGCACTCGAAGCCATCACCCGTTGTGTGGAGACCAAGGAAGGCAACCTGTTGGAGTTGGCCGTAGAGGCAGCCCGCGTGCGTGCTACATTGGGCGAAATCTCCGATGCTTGCGAGAAGGTTGTCGGACGTTACAAAGCAATAATTAGAACTATATCAGGCGTGTATTCATCAGAAAACAAGAAGGATGCAGACTTCGTACGTGCGTGCGAACTGACCGAAGAATTTGCGAAGAAGGAGGGACGTCGTCCGCGTATCATGATTGCCAAGATGGGTCAGGACGGACACGACCGTGGTGCAAAGGTTGTTGCTACCGGTTATGCCGATTGTGGTTTCGATGTGGATATGGGACCGCTCTTCCAGACTCCCGCCGAGGCTGCCCGCGATGCCGTGGAGAACGACGTACATATTGTAGGTGTATCTTCACTCGCTGCCGGACACAAGACACTTGTTCCTCAGATTATCGATGAGTTGAAGAAACTTGGCCGTGAGGACATCATGGTGATTGCCGGTGGTGTTATCCCCGCTCAGGATTACGACTTCCTCTATCAGGCAGGCGTAGCCGCCATCTTCGGCCCCGGTACTTCCGTATCAAAGGCTGCTTGTCAGATATTGGAAATGTTGCTGGAAGAATAAAGGTGAGTACACTCCGTACATGTTTTTGTTAGAACACAGAGGCACGGAGACACAGAGTTCTTAAAAATAAAAAATCTCTGTGTCTTTGTGTCTCTGTGCTCTTCTAAAAATAGATTATTATTTCAATGAGTAAGAAACAACTATTATATAAGGATGAAAACGAAGCTTTCCTGCGAAAGAAAGAGCAGGAAGGCGTAAAGCCCTTGGCTGCAGGTGTGCTTCACGAAGTGTTGCAAGTGGGGGAGGGGCCTTCGCCTACATTGGGAAACATCGTATCGGTATATTATAAAGGTATGCTCATCAATGGCAAGGTGTTTGATGATAACACGGCACAGGGCTATCCCGATGCTTTCCGATTGAACGAACTGATTGATGGGTGGAAAATCGCCCTTACCCGCATGAACGTGGGCGACAAGTGGCGCATCTATGTGCCGGCTTCCCTCGGTTATGGTTCTGTCTCTACTCCTGGTATTCCCAAGCACTCAACGCTGATATTCGAGATTGAGTTGGTGGGGATTGCTTAAAGTTTTATTGAAAAATGCAATGCCTATCTTCGAAGGTTTCCTCCGCTTAATCTGAAATTGATAGGCATTGTAAACTTGACGCGTACGGGTTCTCCCTTCTCCTCGCCAGGTTCCCATTTGGGCATACTATTGACCAAGCGGATGGCTTCTTTGTCGAGAAGAGGATCCACACTTTGGACAATCAAAGGTTCAACGGCTTTACCATTCTTGTTTATTACAAATGTGATGACAACGCGGCCTTGAACCCCCTTCCTTCGCGCTTCTGCGGGATATTGAATGTTTTTCATTACCCAGTTCAACAATCTTTGTTTGCCACCAGGGAACTCGGGCATCTTTTCTACTACTTGATATACTTTGTCGGTTTCTATTTTGTCCTTTGCCTCCACATAAGAGGTGTCGTTTCTCTGAGTACTCTTGTTTGTTCCGCAGGAAATAAATTGCCCTATGGCCAAAATAAATAGTAAAAACAATGCTTTTTTCATACGATGATTTAGTTTATCAATTATTAAGGTTCACTATATTCGGATAGTGCCACATGCTGGTAGTTGTGCACTGAGCCGTCTGCATAAGTCACACTGAGGTTTATCAAGAAATTGTCAAGTTCGAAGAGGTACACAAGGTTTGTCGTGTCCATCGTTGCGCCTGTTCGTGCTTCCCATTTCTCGATTGCTTGGGGACGAAGTTCTTCCATCCGTTGCCAATCGGTCGCAGTCATTTCCAATTCCTTCACTATGGGGAGGGTATAACTGAAACCATCTACTGATAGCGGACGCTCCTCAGTTACAAGATCACAAATGGCAGTACACTTTCCATCGTATAAACGACTATTCTTTTCGCTCGTTATAGCGGTATAGCGCATCGTGTACGAGGCCGTTACGCTTGTCACATCCTCACCAGAAATATGGAATGTCATACCTTCTGAACTAAATCCACCTGTAGGGTTGGGGATTGTGACTGAATAAATGGTGTCCCCCTTGGCAAAGAACTGAATACTATCATATTCTTCATCTTGATAAGAATTGCCATTGAATTCTCTCTCATCCACATATAACTCGGTAGACAAACAGGTTGTATCGTTCAGACGTGCTTTGTAGGATTGTCTATAGCGCGTATAGGAACTGTCTAGGAACGAATCATAATGGTCGGCTGAAAGTTTCAACAACAGATTATCCATTTGAGGAACAATACCTTTCAGAGACTTGATGGGCGAATATAGAATCAATGTATCAGTCAATAGGCCCTCTCGAGTGGTTTCCGTATGGAGTGAAAATTCTTTGTATTCCCTATAATAATAGGACATAGGATTAGGAGCTATATTGGCTAACATCACTTTGGTTGCTATCCCCTCGTTTATATCTTCTCCCTGTCTGCCACATGCGCTGAGGACAATCAGTAATGCTGCAAATAGAATTTTCTTCATGATTCGATTTTTTAAATGTACTGTTGAATGATGCAAAGGTATGAAAAGATTTTTAGGGTGTCAATACCTTTTTGGGCAATAGAAAAGAAAATGCCCTCCCCTTGTCCTTTATAATGTGTGGTGAGGGTTGGTGCAAGTTCTTGTGTGTAAGAGAGGTTGGTGCCTTTTTAGAGGAAAACGAAGTGTCGAATATAAATGCGGTTTTTAAGGTACTTTTGCCTGATATATTTTGAGTTTTATAGCGAAAACACGGGGGATTTCTTCTTCCATTTTTGTGGGATTGAAGAATTATGAGTTACTTTGTAGCAATGAAACTTCTGTGTGAAATGATTCGATTGATAAAAACCTGTCTCTTTATAATGGGGCTGCTTGTGGTGCAGACGAGTTGTAATCGTGATGCAGAACGGTGCTTATACATGGCAGAGGAGTGTATGGAAACCGAGCCAGGTAAAGCATACAAGTGTCTGTCAGAAATGGAGGATGTGGACAACTTGTCGGCAGAGCAACGGGCGAGGTATGCATTCTTGTATACACAAGCCATGCATGAATGTCACATTCCTTTTACAAACGATTCGCTCATCAACGTAGCGGTGGAATATTTTACCAGACATAACAAGAATCACTATGCGGCAAAGGCTCTTCTCTATAAGGGTATGATACATACGCAATATGGAATCAGGAATTTTGAAAAGGCGGAAAAAGCCTTTGCTCAAAGCGAAAAATGGTTCAAGGGGATAGAGGACGATCAGTACAAGGCAATGTTGTACGACCAATATGCCACATTGTTGAGTTATCGAGGCCGATACCGAGATGCATTGCCTTATTTTAAGAATGCATATTTCTTCTATTCCAAACTCGAATCCTTCCCTGAGATGTTGTCCGCTAATCGAGAAATTGCGAATATCTATGTGCGCTTACGCGATATGGAAAATGCGAAGGTGTATTATGAGAAAGGACTTCAGTATAAGGATAAGGTCCCTTCATTGTTATACTATTTTTATTTGAGAGATTATGCCAATTTCTTTAGTATAAGCAAAGAGTACGAGAAGGCCGAACAAATGTTGCTGGAGTGTGCACAACATATCAATACCAAGGCTGTTTATGATGTCTATCTCAAGTTGGCCTACCTCTATTTGGACAAGGAGGAATATGATAAGATGATGGTATATACCGATAAAATACTTCGGAGCAATGATAGTTATTGGATGTATTGTTGTTATCGACTTTTATATCTTATGTGCCATCAACAAGGACTTTATGATGACGCCAATCGCTACTACGAGTTGTATCGTCAAAATGTTGAAAAAAGAGCCATTGAGGAATTAGATAATTGGGATATTGAGATCCCTTTGAAGCAGAAGAATACGTTACTTATAGAAGAGAATCGGGTCTTGTCAGGGTGGAAACTATGGCTGACCATAGGTGCAGTGACGGTTGTGGTGGCTTCGGGTGTCATATTTTTATTCGTAAAACGCAGACATCTCCGATACCTGTTAGAGAAAAATCAAGAGTTGACAGATGCATCCTCCAATATATGGAAGTTAAAAGGGGCAATGACCAATCAAGCTCATGTGGTTGAGCGGTTGAAAAAGGCTATGGGTGACATGAAAAAAGAACATCGCGATGAAATCTGCCGTATGAAGGAGGATATGAAGTGTTTGGAAGCAGACATCAAGGTGCTGAAGAACAAAGAACGTGAGAACTATACAGAAAAAAAGGAACTGAAGCGACAATTGACCGATTTGGAAAAGCAATTGAAGCAGAAAACGGAAAGTTTGGAATATACAGAAGAACAAAGAAAGATAGATCTGCGGATAGACTATTTTGTAATGCATGGGCGTGACTCCATAGCAGTGGATATGTTGTTGCAATTGAGATATGGTGAGGAGATACGGGCAAAGTATGACATCCGTGCATCGGAATATCTACCCATACTTCGGGGATTGTTAGAGGTGGAGGACCCTGCTTTGCATCACAAATTGGAAGGTTGCGGATTGCCTAAGAATAAAATGACCATGTGTTACCTGATAGCCCTCGGCCTGGACGATGTGGATATGATGTCGCGTGCTGCCTGTTTGGCGCCAAACTCCGTGAAAGCATATCGGAAGGAGTGCAGGGAGGTGATTGTTGCCTTGCAAATTAAAAATTAAAAGTTAAAAATTAAAAGGGACAAGGTTCCAAGTTTAAGGTCGTTTTTCTTCTGCCATGCAACAAATGATACATATGAAACTTGCGCGATGCAACATTTGATGCATAAGATTTTCTGAAAAGGTTGTCAAATGGGGCATTGCGTGAAGGCTGTGAAGGGTGTGAAAGGTGCTTCCCTTCACAATAAGCGGATGATGGTCAGTGCGTTATGCCGCTGTGAAGGGTGTGAATGATGGTTTAAGGAGTATGGTTTAGGGTGTAGGGAGACTGTTAACTCCGTTGGCGAACCGTGTTTGCTTGGTTGGCGAACCGTGTTAACTCGGTTCGGACGAAGACTATATAGTATGAGGGCGTAACGAATATAGAATAAGGACGCAACGAGTATAGTATAAGTATAGGCTATGGCTTTGAACTTGAAACCTTAAACTATCTCACCCGTCCGCCTGAGAGCCAATGTTTGCGGTAATAGCTTTCGTTCAGGTGGCTGACGATGACTCCGCGGCTGGTGCTGGCATGGATGAAGTGTCCGTCCTTCAGATAAATGCCGACGTGGGAGGCGCGACGTTTCCGATTTCCGTTGTGGAAAAAGACGAGGTCGCCTTCGCGCAAATTTCCTTTCCTTTTCTTTTTGCAATCAAGTGTGCGTTGCTCGTCGGCTGAGCGGTGCAGGGATTGCTTGTACACCTTACGATAGATTTGCGAGGTGAGGCCCGAGCAATCGGTGCCTTGCCGCGTGTTTCCTCCGCTTCGATAAGGTGTACCTATCCAATGGGAGGCTTCGATGTAAAGTGCGTGATTGTCCTTCCTTTCAATATCAATACCCAAGCGGACGGAGGCCCGTGCTAATGCCTGATAATCGGTACCCATCCTGCTTACACGACACGAGGAGAGTAGGGTGGTGAGCAGGAGTGTGAATAGAAGGAGGAGGGTGTGTTTGCGCATGGGGATTGTTTTTTATTAGAACACAGAGACACGGAGGCACAGAGTCCTTTTTGACAGAAGACGTCAAATCAAAAGAAGTTTTCGACTGACTGAGAGGAAGTAACAAAAAGAACAGAAGAGTATAAAACTTTGTGTTCTTATGTACTTATGTCTAAAATAAATAATTGTTCTTTTGTCTAAACTCCTCTGTGTCTTTGTGTCTCTGTGTTCTAAAAACTATAAGACATTACAAATTATTCTCCGACAAATAGCGCTCGGCCTCGATAGCGGCTTTGCATCCACTGGCGGCGGCGGTGATGGCTTGGCGATAGTGCGGGTCGGCCACGTCGCCTGCGGCAAACACTCCGGGCACTTTGGTGCGCGGGGTAGCACCTTCGGTGATGATGTAACCCACTTCGTCGGTGTCAATCCACTCTTTGAAAATGTCAGAGTTCGGCTTGTGGCCGATGGCGAGGAAGAATCCGTCGATGGCAATGTCGTAGCGCTCTTCATCGGCTTCGCCCATGCGCTTCACCACGTGGGCACCCTCTACGCCGTTTTCACCAAAGAGACCTACGGTGTTGTGCTCGAAGAGGACTTCTATCTTCGGATTGCTCATCACACGCTCTTGCATGATTTGACTTGCGCGGAGATAGGGCTTGCGTACGATAAGATAGACTTTGCTTGCCAATCCGGCCAAGTAGATGGCCTCTTCGCAAGCGGTGTCGCCACCACCAACCACGGCTACCACCTTTTTGCGATAGAAGAATCCGTCGCATGTGGCGCAGGCGCTCACGCCCATACCGGCATATTTCTGTTCGTCCTCAAGGCCCAAGTATTTGGCCGTAGCACCGGTAGAGATAATCACCGTGTCGGCTTCAATCACCTTTTCGTCGTCGATGGTGATTTTGTAAGGGGCTTGGCTCAAGTCGGCTTTGGTGGCAATACCCGAGCGGATGTCCACACCGAAGCGCTCGGCTTGTTTGCGCAGGTCGTCCATCAACTCTGTACCTCCGATTCCTTCGGGGTAGCCGGGGAAGTTTTCCACTTCGGTGGTGATGGTCAGCTGACCACCGGGTTGAATACCTTCGTACAACACCGGATTGAGGTTGGCACGTCCGGTGTAAATGGCCGCCGTGTATCCGGCAGGGCCTGAGCCTATAATCAGGCATCTAACTCTTTCTGTCATAATATCTAACTTTTAACTTTTAACTTTTAATTATCTAAGGTCAATAACTTCCGCATCGGGATATTGTTTGGGGTCGAAGGTGAAATGGCTCTTCTTCCATCCCATCCCTTGTCGGTAGTTGTCGATGGTGATGACGTGGTAATCCTTCCCTGCTTCTTTCAGTTTGATGTAGAGGGGGAGGAGTGTGGCGCGGTCGATATAGAGGGTGAGGTTGGCCCATTGCCGATTGAAGTCCTCGGCCGTGAGGGCCACTTCATACACGCTTTTCCCTTTGTAGGTGCTTTGTGCTCCCATGCGGTAGTTGTACCCTTCTTTATAGAGGGTGAGGAAGGCGAGGGGATTGATGCTCTCCAACTCTTCGCGGGTGGGGGTGCTCACGTTCACCTCTTCGTTGGCGGGCAGATAGGTCCATTGGGTCTTGCCATTGAACCATGTCACCATTTGTGGAGTTGTCAGGCGGAAGTTCTCGTCCATCAGTTGGATGCTTCCCTTTACGGACGTTTGCGCCACTCCATGTTGGTAGGGTGTCAAGGTGAAGTCGGCCTCTATGCCACCTGCTTTCTTGAAGGCTTGTGTGGTCTTCTCAAGCACCGCCTTTGCCTCTGCCTCCTTTTGCGCCATCGTCGGCAAGGCAGAAAGCAGGAAAAGGATGATGAGAGTTGACAAGTTTACAAATTGACGCTTATAATTCATAATTTACAATTCATGATTTCAGTTTTACAAGTAAATTTTGACGGCAAAACATTTGTCATGCTGAGCGTAGTCGAAGCATCTATCAGACTGAATTTTTAGATAAATGTCTTGCTCGTAAATCCTTCGACTTCGCTCAGGATGACAGAGACCGCCATATTGCTGAAGTACAAGGATTCTGCTTGCGAAACTTTAATTCATAATTTACAATTCACAATTCATAATTAATTACAGGTTGCTCATTATCATGTCCAGATCCATCTCCGTCTGGCAGAGGACATCGCGAGGTTTGCTTCCCTGTGCGGGGCCTACTACACCGATGCGCTCGAGCTGATCCATGATGCGTCCCGCACGGTTGTAGCCGATGGAGAACTTGCGTTGGATGAGCGAGGTGCTTCCCTGTTGGTGGGTGATGATGAGTTGGGCCGCGTCGCGCAACATTGGGTCGAGCTTGTTCATGTCCACGTCGGCCGCACCGCTTGAATCGCCACTCTCCATTTGCACTTCGGGAAGTTCGAAGGCACTCAGGTAGCTCTGTTGCACGGCAATGTGGCTTACGATATTCTCCACTTCGGGGGTATCGACGAACGCACATTGCACACGCACGGGGTCTTGGCCTTGCAGATAGAGCATGTCGCCCTTACCGATGAGCTGGTTGGCTCCTGGTCGGTCGAGGATGGTGCGCGAGTCAATCATGGATGAAGTGCGGAAGGCCATGCGTGCGGGGAAGTTGGCCTTGATGGTACCTGTGATGATGTTGGTCGTCGGACGTTGTGTGGCGATAATCATGTGGATACCCACGGCACGTGCCAGCTGGGCGATGCGGGCAATGGGCAGCTCCACTTCGCGTCCGGCCGTCATGATGAGGTCGCCGAACTCATCCACAATCACCACGATGTAAGGCAAGTATTTGTGTCCCTTCTCAGGATTCAAGCGACGTTCGATGAACTTGGCATTGTACTCCTTGATGTTTCGTGCGCCGGCGCTCTTCAGCAGGTCGTATCGGGTGTCCATCTCCACGCAGAGTGAGTTCAACGTCTGCACCACTTTATCGACATCGGTGATGATAGCATCGCCACTATCGGGCACCTTGGCCAAGAAGTGGTTTTCGATGGGGGCATAGATGCTGAACTCCACCTTTTTGGGGTCGATGATGACAAACTTCAATTCAGCCGGATGCTTCTTGTAGAGCAGGGAGGTGACGATGGCGTTCAATCCCACCGACTTACCCATACCCGTAGCACCGGCTACCAGAAGGTGAGGCGCCTTGGCGAGGTCGAACATATAGACTTCGTTGCTGATGGTCTTTCCCACGGCCACGGGCAACTCCATGTCGCTCTCCTGATACTTCTTGCTGGCCAAGATGGTCTCCATGGGCACGATGCGCGGTTTGGCGTTGGGCACTTCAATACCGATTGTACCCTTGCCCGGTATGGGGGCAATGATACGGATACCGAGGGCGGCAAGGCTCAAGGCAATGTCGTTTTCCAGATTTCGTATCTTGGCGATGCGCACACCCGGCGCGGGAGTGATTTCGTAGAGGGTGATGGTGGGGCCTACGGTGGCCTTGATGCTGGCTATCTCCACACTAAAGTTGCGGAGCACCTCGATGATGCGGTCCTTCTTGGCGTTCAGCTCTTCTGAATCCACCGAAGGGGCATTGTTCTCGTACTTCTTCAGCAGGTCAAGGGTGGGGTAGCGGTAGTTCTCCAAGTCGAGCTTCGGATTGTAAGGCTCCATTTTGGGGCCGTCGTACTCCTCGTCTTCGGGTGTCTCCACCTCCATTTCCAGTTCTTCCTCTTTTTCCTCCTCCTTCGGTTGCTCGGGCTTTTCGGCCTCTATCACGACGGGGATTTCCTCCTCCACCACGGGCACTTCCTCTTCCACCACGGGCGTGTTCTTCATCTCCTCCTCCAAGGTGGTGGCAGTGTCTACATCGAGTTCGATTTCCGTACTTCCTTCCTCCTCTTCAGAGGTAGTTTCCTCGTCCGATTTTTTTTCCTTGTCTGAGAAAATGTTTTCTTCCGTGGGGGAAGAATTTTTATGTCGTTTCAGCTTGTCGAGCGGGATGTTGGGGTGCAGCATCTTGCGGATGAGGTTGATGGTCTCGCGGCTCAGGTAGATGGCAAAGAGGATGAGTGTCACCAGCAGGAGCAACCACACACCCGGTGCACCTATCTGCGAGGTGAGCCAATTGCTCACATTGTAGCCGTGCCAACCACCTGGGATGATGTGGCTATCGGCAAAGGGGGTGCCACAAAGGAATCCCAAGGCAATGGATAGCCACACGAGCAGGAAGGCACAACAGATGAACCACTTGGTGAGGCGCACCTTGTAGGCGTTCATCAACTTCAATCCCGTCACTCCGATGAAGATGACGATGAAGAAGGCCGAGATGCCGAAGCACCCGTTGATGAAGTAGTTGGCCATGCGTGCTCCGATGGCACCCGTGGAGTTCTTCACATTGTTTCCCACGCCCATATTCTCGGCCGTGACGTTTTCCAAAATGCTGTAGTCAGCCCCGCCCGTGTTGAAGAACGAGATGAAGGCTATCAGCATATAGAAGGCTATCAGCGCCAACACGAGGCCGACAATGAATTGCCCGATTTCGTTCTTTACCGAACCGAATATATTCTTGAATATGTTCACCTTTTTCTCCTCCGAAGCGGCCTTGCTGCTTGTCTTGGTGTTTGCCTTGGCACTTGTCTTGGGAGAGGTCTTTTCTATAATTTTCTTTGCCATATTGTGTGATTTCACTATTCGGTTGCAAATTTAATACGAATTTTGGGATTTCTTGCTCTTTTTACTCTCTTTTTTGCTTACCTTTGCACCTCAATTTGCAAATAATGGAAAATAAGGAACAAGTTATCTTTAGTCGCAACACGGTAGAGTTTGTCACCGTAGCGGCTGAGTTTTGTGCATACCTGGAGCGTGCCGAGGCGCTTCGTCGCAAGGATTTTGTGGATACCATCCTCAAGATACTCCCCTTGCTCTACATCAAGGCTTCGATGCTTCCCGAGTGCGAAATGGTGAGCGACACAGAGCCTGAGAGCTTTGTCACTGAGGAGGATTACGAAGTGCTCCGCTACTCCTTGGCCGCACTCATGGCCGACAAGGACGATTACCTCGAAGTGTTCATGCAGGACATGCGTTATAGCGACACGCCCATCACACGTTGCATCTCCGAGGATTTGGCCGATATTTATCAGGACATCAAGAACTTCGTCAGTGTCTTCCAACTTGGCTTTGATGAGACAATGAACGACTCCCTTGCCATCTGTCGCGAGAACTTCTCCCTCTATTGGGGACAGACATTGGTCAACACCATGCGTGCCCTCCATTCAGTGAAGGTCAATCCTGCCGACGAGGAAGAGGATGCAAATAATGAGGAAAATATAAATTAAAAGAACACAGAGACACAAAGACACAGAGGTTAAGTTCAAAGTCTATAAATTAGGCCGCATGGGCTTAAACCTTGAGCCTAAAACTTTAAACTCTGTGTCTTTGTGTCTCTGTGTTCTAAATTAATTATGATACGAATTAAAGAAAAGATAGATAAAACTGAAGTCGCGGAAATGGAGGTAGTCACCTTCCCTGGCCGCATCATCGTCATTCAGACGGAGCAGGAGGCCGAGAAGGCCGTGGAGTACCTGTTGCGTTTCCCCATCGTGGGTATCGACACCGAGACACGCCCCTCCTTCAAGCGTGGCATCATGCACAAGGTGGCCTTGTTGCAAGTCTCCACCTACGACACCTGCTTCCTTTTCCGACTCAACATGATAGGCATGTGTCCGCCCGTGGTGCGCCTGCTCAGTCACCCGACATTGGTGAAGGTGGGCCTCTCCCTCAAGGACGACATCCACATGCTTCACCAGTTGGGCGATTTCGCGGGCAACAACTTCATCGACCTTCAGAACATCGTCGGCCAAGTGGGCATCCGCGACATGAGCCTGCAGAAGATTTACGCCAACCTCTTCGGACAAAAGGTATCCAAGCGCCAGCGCCTCACCAACTGGGAAGCCGATGTGCTGAACGACCCGCAGAAACAGTATGCCGCCATCGACGCTTGGGTGTGTCTGAAAATTTACGACCGCATCGAGGAACTGAAGGCATCGGGAGAGTATGAAGTGATTCCTGCACCCGTGGTGGAGGAGAGTAATTAAGGAATTATTCAACTTTCGCAAGTAGGAACTTGCGAAGGAGTTATAGGAGTTAAAGGAGTTATCGGCTCCAAGGAGCCAGGAGTTAAAGCCGATAGCTTTACTCTGATAAGCAAAAGGGTTCAACACAAGCAGAAGTATTGGCTCTAACTCCTAACGAAGTGATAACTCCTTTAACTCCTATAACTCCTAAATTAAAAGTAATAACTATGAACATAGTACACTTAAAAAAAGGGAAAGAAGAATCCCTCAAACGTTTTCACCCGTGGGTATTCTCGGGTGCTATCCATCATATCGAAGGCGAACCCGAAGAGGGTGAAGTGGTGCGCGTCGTCACCGCCGACCGCCAGTTCATTGCCGTAGGTCATTATCAGATAGGAAGCATTGCCGTGCGCGTGCTCTCCTTTGTGGACGAATCCATCGATGAAGCCTTCTGGCACCGTCGTCTGGCCATTGCTTACGACATGCGTCGCGCCATTGGTGTGGCCACCAATCCGTTGAACAACACCTACCGCCTTGTGCATGGCGAGGGCGACAACCTGCCCGGCTTGGTCATCGACATCTATGGCCGCACCGCCGTGGTGCAGGCCCACTCCGTAGGTATGCACGTCTATCGCAACGAAATTGCCCGTGCCCTTGCCGATGTGATGAAGGGTGTGGTGGAAAACATCTACTACAAGTCCGAAACTACCCTTCCCTTCAAGGCCGACCTTGGTCAGGAGAATGGATTCATCCTTGGCGGAAGTGCCGACAACGTGGCTATGGAGAACGGCTTGAAGTTTCATGTCGATTGGCTCAAGGGGCAGAAGACAGGTTTCTTCGTTGACCAACGCGAGAATCGTGCTTTGCTTGAACGTTACTCCAAGGACCGCTCCGTACTCAATATGTTCTGCTACACAGGCGGATTCTCCTTTTACGCCATGCGTGGAGGCGCCAAGCTCGTACACTCTGTGGACAGTTCGGCCAAGGCCATCGACCTCACCAATCAGAATGTGGAGTTGAACTTCCCCGGCGACCCGCGCCACACGGCGTATGCCGAGGATGCATTCAAATACCTCGACCGCATGGGCGACCAGTACGACCTCATCATCCTCGACCCTCCCGCTTTTGCCAAGCACAAGGATGCCCTCCGCAACGCCCTCCAAGGCTATCGCAAGCTCAATGCCAAGGCATTCGAGAAAATCAAGCCCGGTGGCATCCTCTTCACCTTCTCTTGTTCACAAGTGGTGACGAAGGACAACTTCCGCACCGCCGTATTCACCGCCGCCGCCATGAGCGGACGTAGCGTGCGCATCCTGCACCAACTGACCCAACCGGCCGACCACCCTGTCAACATCTATCACCCCGAAGGCGAGTACCTCAAGGGGTTGGTGTTGTATGTGGAGTAGTTTTCAGTTACGAGCTACGAGCTACAAGTGAGTAGTTGGTTCAAGAGAAAGCAGATGCAAGCCGTAGGGGCAAATCTATGTGTCTGCCCGAATATGTAACACCCTACATTTTTGGGCGGACACATAGGTCCGCCCCTACAGGAATCATGCCACTTGTTGCTTGTCACTCGTTGCTTGTTGCGGATATAATTTATCTGTGTCATCTGCGCAATCTGCGGATGAAAAATCAAAACATTGCATTTTTGCCATCCCCTCAGTTGAGTTTACTCCATTCCTTATATCGCACTCACCTTATTTTATTTATTTCATCTATTTCACCTTACATTTGAAAGGATGAAATTTCCCTTCTTTTTCCTTTTTTACCCCTTTCTCCTTCTTGAAAGTGTAAACAAATCATACAATTTTGCCCTTCAAAATACGATTTAATAGATTTTAACAGAATTTATTTTGGAATATTAAATAACTTTGTAAGGCCTTAAAGGAGCGAGTGAAGGGCGAAGAGTGAAGAATCGCCCGACGGAACGTAAGTTGTTCTTCGCTTCTTCATAACAGAAACAACAGTACCCTATAAGGGGAATTTTCTTCCCTCATGGTGGCTACTCCGTTTCTCGCCTTGGGAAACTTTTGTTTCCTACGTCAGAAACTCCAGTTTCCCAATAGGGGAACTCGCGTTTCCTATTACAGAAACTGTCGTTCCCCTACGGAGAAACTACAGTTTCCAAGGCGGGGATTCTAAGGGAACTGCAATGATTTGAAAATAAAGGCTTTAATAAACATGTAAAAAGGGAAAGCAATCTTGCCGACTAAAGAACTCAAGACGTTAAAAACTCAAGAACTTAAAAATATGGTAGAACATTATTTCAAACTCGCCTGGAGGCAACTCCTCAAATACAAGTTGCAGTCAGCGGTCAGCATCGTGAGTCTGGCCATCGGTTTCGCCTGCTTTGCACTGGCAAGCATGTGGATAAAGTATGAGACGACGTATGATGCGTTTCACAAGAATGCGGAGAAGATACATGTATTATTAGTCGATAAAGGAAAGTATGTGAGAATTGGGACACAGTCATTACAAGCTCTTCCTGAATTTGAACTGCTGGCTTATGCTAAACCTATAGAGCATGAAACCATCAATGGAGAAGTTTGTAGAATAACTACAGGTTATGCGACCAGGGAGTTCCTTATGTGCGATACAAACTTTGTTTCTCTTTTTGGGATGGATATGTTGGAAGGAAGCAAGAGCTTTATTTTTAATGAGCGTGAAGTGGCTATCAGCGACCGACTGGCCAAACATTTGTTTGGTTATGACTCACCTATTGGACAGGAATTGTGCGTTGAAACAGAATCACATACAACGATTCCCGCCTTGAATTCTCGTACCGTGGTTGCCGTGTTTAAAAGTTGGGGCAGACACTCCAATTTTAAATTTGATATATTGGGACGAATGCCTGAGGATGTCCCTGTAGTAACAAAGTCACGAATGTCAGGAAGGATGTTTGCACACATTTCACCTAAAGTGGATTTGCAGAGTCTGAATGCACGATTGGATACCATGTTCATTTTACCAGACGACATTGAGCGTTACTCAGCAAGCGACATTGCTGCTAACAGACAGTTATTTACCCATTTGAGGGTCAGTGCTGTTCCTATTACAAAAATGCGCCATTCAACTAATGACTATATAAATAGTGGTAGAGCAAAAATTAACCATATCTATTTGTTTGCCATGGCTGGAGGAATGCTCATCCTGTGTGGTTTGTTGAATTACCTGACAATGTTCATCAACAGGCTTTTTATCCGCAAACGCGAAATCGCTTTACGCTCCGTATTTGGTGCTTCGGGAGTAAACCTGATGATACAGTTTCTTATCGAATATGGGTTATTGTTAGCCTTTGCCATGTTTTTGGGTAACTATTTTTTGAAGA
The DNA here is from genome assembly GCA_017517605.1 of Bacteroidaceae bacterium. Classification (GTDB taxonomy): domain Bacteria; phylum Bacteroidota; class Bacteroidia; order Bacteroidales; family Bacteroidaceae; genus Phocaeicola_A. Next base: position 1,282 of record JAFWYQ010000058.1, on the reverse strand, counting down.
TTTCATTGACGTATTTTCTGGATATAGTAGAAATTCCTCGAAATATGGGTTATATTTACCGCGAGAGCCTTACTTACATGTCGTTGGTTGTCGTTGTGTCGCTACTTGTCTCACTACCTCCCATTTGGTATTTCCGTCGGCAATCATTGCAGAGTAGCATTACAGGAGTAGGCGGTCTTTCAAATTACAATACTTTCCGTCGCATCAGTACTGGTTTTCAGATGGCTATTGCCATTTTTAGCATATTCTGTACAGTTGTGCTGATGAAACAACTTGACACGTTACGCCATGGAGATATAGGCTTTGAACGCGAGAATCGGGGGATATTTAGTCATTATGCAGAACTGGCAAGAGAAGAATTGTACCATTTCCTTAAACAACAACCCGAAGTGGATACCGCGTTCTTGGCTTATTCCCCTATATATCCGACCATGCTTAAATATAGTTGTGGGTTAACTCCTAAGAATTATCCTCAATTGACTAAGCCGATTCAAGTTGATGAGATGGAAATCAATGAGGGAATTGCCAAATTCTATGGACTCACACTGTTGGCCGGACGATGGCCAAATGAAGAAGAAACGGATTGCATTGTAATCAATGAAACATTGGCTAAGAAGTTAGGTTGGAAAGACGCCATAGGGAAAATTACTCATCGAGGAAGGGTTGTTGTAGGGGTTGTTAAAGACTTTTTAATCGAGTCACCTACCACGCCTCCACAACCTTTTATTTTAAGTTCGGTCAGTAAAGAAATGGCTGCACGAAATTCTTTGCATATTCTTTATAGTTTTAAACCTGAAGGAAAGGCTTCGTTACAAAAGAAGTTGGAAGAACATTTAAAAATGCGTTCATCGAACACGATGGGCTTGTTTTCTGGCTATTATGATGAAATGTTAGAATCAGAAAGGAATCTTCAAAAACTTCTGAATATCACATCCATCGTTTGTATCCTCATTGCCCTCTTCGGCGTGTGGTCGATGATTATGCTCACGTGCGAACAACGAAGAAAGGAAATCGCCATCCGCAAGGTGTTTGGTGCTACGGTGAAGGACATTCTCGACATGTTCTTCCTCGAATACATGACCCTGCAAGGAGTGGCGGCCCTCATTGCCTTCCCCATTGGCTATGCCTGCATGAAGCCATGGCTGGAGCAATACGTGGTGCAGACAGAGATTTCTTGGTGGATTTACGTCGGCATCTTCATGGCCGTAGCACTCCTTGTGGCCCTCTGCATCGGTTGGCGCGTGTGGAAGACCGCTACCGCCCGTCCTGCGGATGAGATTTG
>JAFWYQ010000057.1 GCA_017517605.1 Bacteroidaceae bacterium | reverse complement strand
GTTTGAAATTGCTCAATAGCTCATTTTGCAGGATGCGACTCTGCTCCTTCTCTTATAGCCACTAACTTTGCAGGCATTTCAAAAGCCAAAAAGCGGAGTTAGTATGAACAAGAAAAGATGTGAAGTATGCGGTTCTTCCCATACCGTAAAGAATGGCACACGCAATGGTGTCCAGTTGTATAAATGTCGTGATTGCGGCTATCAATTCCGTGCAGGAAGCAATGTGAGCGAGAATGAACTATGGAGTGCCTATCAACAGGGTAAACAAACTATCAATGAACTCTCCGCACACTTCGGTGTAAGTACTTCCACCATCAAACGCAGGCTGCACGACATCAAGCGTGAATGGTTTCAGCCTCCACTCTATGGTGGTGGATATGTACATTTGGACGTAACCTGCTGGGGACGTGGTTTCGGTGTACTATTGGCTTTGGATAACCAGACAGGAAGCCCTCTGTACATGGCTTTCGTGAAGAGCGAGACAGTGAAGGACTACGAAGATGCCGTCAGCAGCATTGTAGAACGTGGCTATTCCATACGGGGGCTTATTATAGACGGGAAACAGGACCTGTTCAAAACATTCTCAGGCTATCCGATACAGATGTGCCAATTTCACATGAAGCAGATTGTGAAGCGTTACCTTACGCAAAATCCTAAGATGCTGTCCAGTAGGTGCTTGAAAGAGCTGATTTCAAAATTACATAAGATGGATGAGGATGACTTCAAGAAGGATTATCAGGAGTGGAAGGAGAAATGGACGGGCACGATTAACCACAAAAGCCTCCACAAGGATGGAAAGATGCACTATACGCACCGGCGCTTGAGATCTGCGGTGAACAGTCTGAACTTCTACCTGCCCTATCTCTTCACCTTCCAACGGGAAGACTGTAGGGGAATGCCTAACACGAACAACAAGATTGAGGGCACGTTCACCGATTTGAAGAAGAACCTTAACAACCACAGCGGGCTGACGATGGAGAACCGCAAGCGGTTCATTTCTGGGTTTTTCTTGGCATTGACAGAAACTCCTAGCATGAAAAAGCAGGAGCCGTATTGATAGAGGCTCCTGCACATGCTTGTCGTTTTGTACAATCCTATTCCTCATGGAGTTGCTCCCCAGCAGAGCTCCACTATGCTTCAGACTGCGGGTCAAAGGTACAAATCTTATTTAATCTGACAATGAATAGATGAAGAAAAGTCATCCTGCAATTTGAGCTATTGGCCACCTACTACTCAACATCATCCTGCAATTTGAGCTATTGGCCACCTACTACTCAACATCATCCTGCAATTTGAGCTATACGCCGAAATTTAACACTCCGTCGCCTTGTCATGCTGAGCGTAGTGAAGCATCTGATGACGCAAAATCGTAGGGACATTCCTTGTGGGTGTCCACACACCTAACGCATTGAAAACCATAATGGGCAACCACAAGGGATTGCCCTTACGGTGGACGTTTACAGACTTTTCGCCAAGGCTCAAAATGAGGCATTCTTTGAGGGGTGAAAAAAAGTGTTCGTTTAACAATTGGTTTTTATGGATTTGTAAGTAAAATTCAGAGAAGCAACTGAATGAGAAGAAATTCTCTTCGGCAGGGGGGTAGAAATTTCGGGGAGGGGAGAATGCTGCTTACCTTGTTTACCCTTTGTGATAATTGTGACTTTAGGTGCCAATGTGATTAATGAACTAATGTGCCAATGTGATTAATTTGCCAATATGCTAATGTATAGTGCCGCATGGTCATTAGCACATGCAGATGTACGGAAACCATTTCAGCCACGCGGTATTCAATAATTTGTACTTTGTAAATGGTACATCGTACATGGATTAATGTTTTTTCTGCCCCCCACGCTTTGCATTTCACTCAACTTGATGTATCTTTGTAGGCAAAATATAATTTACGCGATATGAAAGAACTGAAATGCCCGAAGTGTGGAGCCTTGTTTACGGTGGACGAGGAGGATTATGCATCCATTGTAAACCAAGTGAAGACGCAGGAATTCCAACAGGAGTTGGAGCGCCGCATGAAGGAACTGAACAGCCTCCATCGGGCCGAGCAGCAGGCGGACAGGGTCAAGGCCGAGCAGAATTTCCAAAGGCAACTGAGTGCCAAGGAGGCTGCCCTTGTGCAGATGAAGGAGCAACTGGCTGCCTTGACACAGGCCAAGAAGATGGAGGTGGATGCCGAACGGAACCGCAGGGAGCAGGAGATTGTGCAACTGAAATCGTCCATCACGCAAGCCGACGACCGCCTGAAGATTGCCGTGCTGGAGGAAAGGGCGCGTGCGCAAGAGACCCTGCGCCAGAAAGAGGCGGAGATTGCCGAACTGCAATTGCGGGTGAAATCGGAGAAAAGCGAAGCCTCTATTCGCGAAAACAGCCTCAAGGAGCAATATGCCATGGAGCTGAAGCTGAAGCAGGATCAGATTGATTACTACAAGGACATGAAGGCCAAGATGTCCACCAAAATGGTGGGCGAGACACTGGAGATACATTGCAGCACGGAGTTCAACCGTATGCGTCCACTTTTCCCTAATGCATATTTTGAGAAAGATAATGACATTTCGCAAGGTAGCAAGGGCGACTTCATCTTCCGCGATTACGAGGAAGGGACGGAGTATGTCTCCATCATGTTCGAGATGAAAAACGAGTCGGACGAGACGGCCACGAAGCACAAGAACGAGGATTTCTTGAAGAAACTTGACGAGGACCGCACACGCAAACGGTGCGAATTTGCCGTGCTCGTGTCGTTGCTCGAACCCGATAGCGAGCTCTTCAACACGGGCATTGTGGACATGTCGCACCGCTATCCGAAGATGTACGTCATCCGTCCGCAATTCTTCATCCCATTGATAACCCTACTGGTGCAGACTTCGAAGAAAAGCCTCGAGTATCAGAAGCAGTTGGCCGTGGCACGGAGCCAGTCGGTGGATGTGACAAACTTCGAGAGCCAATTGAAAGATTTTAAGGAAAAATTCGGACGGAATTATCGCTTGGCAAGCGAGAAGTTCAAGACCGCCATCGACGAAATCGACAAGTCCATCCTGCACTTGCAGAAGATAAAGGATGCCCTCATTGGCTCGGAAAACAACCTCCGATTGGCCAACGACAAGGCCGAAATGCTGACCGTAAAGCGCCTGACTCGCGGAAATCCCACCATGACAGCCAAGTTTGAGGAGGCGAGAAGGGGGGAAAGTATCCCTGAATAGGGGGTAGGAGCGAAAAAAATAAAAAATAAACCACAATGCACAAAACCATCCAACTGAAAGACCTCACCATCGGATATTCCGAGAAGGGGGCGAGGAAGAAAATCATAGCACAAGGCATCTGTGCCATGCTCTATGGCGGGCAACTCACCTGTCTGTTAGGGAAGAACGGTGCAGGAAAAAGCACGCTCTTGCGCACCCTTTCGGCCTTTATTCCGCCGTTGGGAGGTGATGTGCTGATTGAAGGGAAGCCCCTGATGGGGTATACAAGCACTGAACGGGCACGCCTCATCGGTGTGGTGCTGACCGAGAGACCCGAGTTGCAACACATGACCGTGCACGAATTGGCCGGCATGGGACGCTCGCCCTACACCGGCTTTTGGGGAAGGCTCTCAAGGGAGGACAACACCCTTGTCGGCGAAGCCCTCCGCATGGTGGGCATGGACACTATGGCCACGCGCATGGTGGATACCTTGAGCGATGGTGAACGGCAGAAAGTGATGATTGCCAAGGCTTTGTCTCAACAGACACCCGTCATCTTCCTGGACGAACCGACCGCTTTTCTCGACTATCCGAGCAAAGTCGATACCATGCTCCTGCTCCGAAGGTTAGCGCACGAGACGGGGAAAATCATCTTCCTGTCGACCCACGATGTGGAGCTGGCCATGCAAACGGCTGACACCCTTTGGCTCATGCGGAGAGTCAGAGGTGAAGAGGGAAGAGGGGATGAGGTTCAAGGTTCAAGGCTCAAAGTTCAAGGTTCAAGGCTCAAGGCTCAAGGTTCAAGCGATGAGGGAGTTCAAGAAGAAGCAGATGCAAGCCGTAGGGGCGAACCTATGTGTTCGCCCGAAAATGCAGAACAAATCATATTAGGGCAGACACATAGGTCGGCCCCTACGTTGGACGAAAAAAAACTCGTCAACCCGTCAACCGACTCCTCGACAATTGCCCCCTTGACCATCGGTTCGCCACGCGAATTGACCGATAATGGAGCATTGGAGAACTTCTTCGCGGGCGAGGCTTTCACGTTCGAAAAAGACGAAATGCGTTTTAGAATCAAATTCTAAAGGATATGAAACAAAGAGAAAGTTGTATATTTATCGCCTTGTTGCTCTGTATATTGCCGATGGTTGTTAAAGCAGAGGTTTTGGTTGGCGACACCCTTGGCAAATCGTTTGCCATATCGCCCTACAAGGTGTCGGTGGGTGGTGGATTGGTGCTTGCCGGTTCGTTGCTCGACTTCGACCACGGGGGGCGCCAGTTGGGGGAAAACTGTCCATCGGCCTTCAGCTACAAGGCCGACGAAGTGCTGCGTTTTGTACCCGCCGTGGCATTGGTGGGGATGAAGGCTTTCGGCATGGAGAGCCGCACCGAGCGGTGGAGCGAGCTGATTGTACGTAGTGTGGCCAGTACGGCCATTATGGGGGTGAGCGTTGAGGGTACGAAGCGGCTCGTTGGACGTGTACGGCCCGATGGTAGCGACGACCGTTCGTTTCCCAGCGGACACTCGGCCACGGCCTTCCTCACAGCTTCGCTCTTTGCCAAGGAGTACGGACACCTGAGTCCGTGGTACTCCGTGGGAGCATACGGAGTGGCCACCTCCACGGCTATGCTCCGTCGTGTGAACAACCATCATTGGATGGGCGATGTGATGGTGGGGGCAGGCATCGGCATCCTTTCCGCCGAGTTGGGGTATGCGTTGGCGGATATGTTTTACGCTTCATCGGACAACAAGCGACGCTTGAGGGGACCTTATCCTTGGCTTGAACAGCCCTCATCCATGGCCGGAGTGTATATGAAGTATCTGTTGCCCGATGCCATCGAAGGAGTGTGTGGAGACCTTAGGGTGCGTTCGCTATTCGGCTATTCGGCAGGTATGGAGGCTTCGCATTTCTTTAACCCTTATCTTGGCTTTGGCGGGCGCTTAGGCATCACTAGTTCGCAGATAGAGGTGGAGGGGAAGGTGGCCGAATCTCCGCTCGACCATGTAACTTTCATGGTCGGCCCTCAATTTAGGACTCCCTTGCTCGGGTGCTTCTACGCAGGCATTCATATACATGGCGGATACGGCTTCTATCCATTTACAGAAGTGCCCCTTTCGGTCGAAAAAACACTCCTCCTGGGAGGTGAAAAGGGATGGGGGTACGAAGGAGGATTGTCAATCACTTATCTCACTCGCAAGGATGTCTCTATCAACCTTGTGGCCGATTATCAATCGTGGTCAACTCCCTCTGAAGGGATAGACAATCAGGGCCTTTCCATCGGACTTTCAGCATCGTGGAGCTGGTGATTGTCAGCTACGAGTGACAAGTACTGACTGGTAGCTCGTAACTTGTAGCTTGTCACTTGTAGCTCGTAGCTAAACAGATAACAGGCACGAATTATACAGATGCGATTCAATGAGTAAAAGAATCAGCTAAAATCCGTGTAATCCGTGCCTTATTATATAATGATGCCACTATTCATTAGTAGCTATTCACTAACTTATCAATACGCGAAGATGGGATAGTTCTTCATCGTCTCGTTCACGCGCTGGCGAACACTGGCGATAACGGCTTCGTCTTCGGGGCTATTGAGTACGGTTTCAATCATTTCGGCAATCTCCAGCATGAGGTCTTCCTTCGCACCACGAGTGGTGATGGCGGGAGTACCGAGGCGGATACCTGATGTTTGGAAAGCGCTACGAGAATCGAATGGCACCATGTTCTTGTTTACGGTGATGTCAGCAGCTACGAGAGCCTTCTCTGCCACCTTACCTGTCAAGTCGGGATACTTTTCGCGCAGGTCGACAAGCATCGAGTGATTGTCAGTACCACCGCTCACAATAGTGAAGCCACGGTCGATAAGAGCCTGTGCCAACACTTTGGCATTCTTCTGCACTTGTGCCTGATATTCCTTGTATTCGGGTTGGAGAGCCTCACCGAAGGCTACGGCCTTAGCTGCAATCACGTGTTCCAACGGACCACCTTGCTGGCCGGGGAATACGGCGCTATCGAGGAGTTGGGACATCATCTTGATTTCGCCCTTCGGAGTGGTTTTGCCCCAAGGATTGGGGAAGTCCTTACCCATCATGATGATACCGCCACGAGGACCGCGCAATGTCTTGTGGGTGGTAGAGGTAACGATGTGGGCATACTTCACGGGATTCTCCAACAAGCCTGCTGCAATCAAACCTGCGGGGTGAGCCATGTCAATCATCAACAAGGCACCCACCTCGTCGGCCAAACGGCGCATACGGGCATAATCCCACTCGCGTGAATAAGCCGAACCACCACCGATAATCAATTTCGGGCGCTCGCGACGGGCTACTTCTTCCATCTGATCATAATCTACACGACCGGTTTCCTTGTTCAAGTTATACTCGCAGGGAGTGTAGAGGATACCTGAAGTGTTCACCAATGAACCGTGAGAAAGGTGTCCACCATGTGCAAGGTTCAAGCCCATGAACTTGTCGCCAGGGTTCAAGCAAGCCAACAATACGGCAGCATTTGCTTGAGCACCTGAATGAGGCTGTACGTTGGCCCATTCGGCACCGAAGAGTTCCTTCAGACGGTCGATGGCAATCTGTTCGCTTTGGTCAACCACTTCGCAACCTCCATAATAACGCTTGCCAGGATAACCCTCAGCATACTTGTTGGTGAGGCAGCTACCCATAGCTTCCATCACTTGGTCGCTCACAAAATTCTCCGAAGCAATCAGCTCAATACCTTTCAATTGGCGCTGGTGTTCCTTCTCGATAATGTCAAAAATCAGTTCGTCTCTTTTCATTTTTATTTGTTTTTTATACAGTTTTTTTCATTTTCGCGAAGCAAAGGTACAACATTTATTTCAGAATGTGGCGATATATGTGAAGTTTTTGGTAAAAGCAGAGGTTGTTGGAAGAAAAAACATACTTTTTTATCCCCGCAAACCAAATTATTGCTATATTTGCAATGTTTATCATAATGCATCCCCGTTATAAACTCATAAACTCAAGGACTCATAAACTCAAAACAATATGAAATTCATAGGAATAATCCCTGCAAGATATGCTTCTACAAGGTTTCCGGCCAAGCCATTGGCCATGTTGGGCGGAAAGCCGGTGATTCAGCGAGTGTACGAACAAGTGAACGGTATACTCGACGATGCTTGTGTGGCTACAGATGACGAACGTATCGAAGCAGCTGTGAAGGCATTCGGTGGCAAGGTGGTGATGACCTCTACGGAACACAAGAGCGGTACCGACCGTGTGCAGGAGGCTTTCGAAAAGGTGGGAGCCGGATACGACGTAGTGGTGAACATACAAGGTGACGAACCCTTTATCCAACCTTCGCAACTGGAGGCTGTGAAAGCCTGCTTCGAGGACGAACGGACGCAGATTGCCACGTTAGTAAAACCTTTTGCTGAAGCTGATGGATGGGAGGCTTTGTGCAATCCAAATTCGCCCAAAGTGGTGGTGGACGGACAGATGAATGCCCTCTACTTCAGTCGTTCGGTAATCCCTTACATGCGCGGAGTAGATAAGGAAGAGTGGCTCAAACGACATACCTACTACAAGCACATCGGCCTCTATGCCTACCGTGCTGAGGTGTTGAGGGAGATTACCCGATTGCCACAATCGTCGCTCGAGTTGGCCGAGTCGCTCGAACAACTCCGTTGGTTGGAGAACGGATATTGTATCAAAGTAGGTATCACACACACCGAAACCATCGGAATCGATACTCCCGAGGATTTGGAAAAGGCGGAAAAATTCCTTGCTGCTCGAAATCTGTAAATCATACGCACATACACAATGCTTGACCGTACACAATGCCCCGTCATCAATCCGTTGACGGACCTTGATATTCAACAACCCGAGAGGGAGATTATGCCTAACGGAGTCCCCTTGAACATCCTTCGTGCAGGCAACGAGGAGGTGCTCCGCATGGATATACTGATAGGCGCGGGCACATGGCATCAGGCGCTTCCCTTGCAAGCCTTGTTCACCAACCGCATGTTGCGCGAGGGAACATTGCATCTGACTTCGTCCGAAATTGCTGAGCGGCTCGACTTCTATGGCGCATGGATGGAGTTGAGTACCTCCATGAATTGCAACTTCTTGACACTCTATTCGTTGAATAAGTTCTTCCCCCAGTCGTTGGCGATTCTTTCGGCCATGATGAAGGAAGCAACCTTTCCCGAAGAAGAGATGAAAGTGACGGTGGAGAGCAATCGCCAGCAATTCATTGTGAATAGTACAAAAGTGGATGTGATGGCACGCAAGGAGTTCAACAAAGTCATCTTCGGAGAGCATCATCCGTGTGGACGCCACGCGGTGTTGGAGGATTACGACCGGTTGACAACGCAAGACTTGAAGGGGTTCTATCGGCGCTTTTATCATTCAGAGAATTGTTCCATCTACCTTTCGGGATATGTCACCGAGGCCATTTTGAATCAAATCCGCAACGAATTCGGCTCTGCTCCTTGGGGAGAACCCTCGTTGTGTGAACCGTTGACACCCCTTCCTACGCCCGTATTTGAGGGCAGACGTATCCATATCGAGTATTCTACGGCCGTGCAGAGCAGTGTGCGGTTAGGGTGTCCGCTGATGGATAGGAATCATCCCGACTTTTCGGGCATGAAGGTGCTGACCACGGTGTTGGGAGGATACTTCGGAAGTCGTCTGATGAGTAATATCCGCGAGGAGAAGGGGTACACTTACGGCATCAGCGCAACCATTGCCTCATATCCCTTTCAAGGGTATTTGGCCATCGGCACCGAGACGGCCAACGAATATGTAGAGCCTTGCATACGCGAAGTGAAGAACGAAATACGGCGTCTTCAGGAAGAGCGCATATCCGAACAGGAGTTGACCATGGTGAAGAACTATATGATGGGCGAGATGTGTCGGAGTTACGAAGGACCCTTCTCGCTTTCCGATGCTTGGATATTCGTGGAAACTGCCGGGTTGGAGAAAAATTTTTTCCTGACGCACGCGAAAAAAATCCGTAGTGTAACGGCAGATGAGTTGCGCGATTTAGCCATCAAGTACTTCCGTCCCGATGATATGTTGGAGGTGGTGGCAGGCAAAAAAATGTAGAGACTTCGCCGTATGCCTTCACCATAAAAAACAAAAGAAAACTTAACGGAGGAGAGTTGGATGCTAAAGATGTTGTATCTTTGCCCGTAGATTTAAAAAAATGAAGAGAGATTTCAAAGAATGAAAAGACTGATATACCTATTATTATTTATACTATCCGTATCCATTTCGTCGGCACAGGCTCAAAGTAAGAAGGTTGGCACCTACACCTTCAAGAACGGCGATGTGTATACAGGAGAACTGAAGGGATTGCCCGTGCTGGGCTTCAAACCTCACGGATATGGCAAGACAAAGTTCAAGAATGGCGACACCTATGAAGGGGAATATGTGAATGGCAAGCGCGAAGGATACGGCATTTACCAATTCTCCGATGGCGAACGCTACGAAGGGGAGTGGAAGGACGATATGCAACACGGAAAAGGCACCCTCCTCATGGCCAACAACAATCGGTATGAAGGCGAATGGTATATGGATTACCAACAGGGACAAGGCACCATGTACTACTTCAATGGCGACAAGTACGTAGGTGGATGGATAGCCGACATGCGCGAGGGTGAAGGCACCTACACGTGGGCAAACGGTGCTCAGTATGTGGGTGGATGGATGGCCGACAAGCGCGAAGGCAAAGGTACTTACAATTGGGAAAATGGCGAGAGCTATGAAGGCCTTTGGAAAGGCGGCATGATGCATGGCGAGGGAACTTATCTGTATTTCAATGGTGACACCTACACCGGTGGTTGGGAGAACGACAAGATGCATGGTCAAGGGGTCTTCATTGCCAGTGACGGTGAACATTACGAAGGAGAGTACAAGCAGGGCGAACGCTCAGGAAAGGGCACTGTCACTTACGAAAATGGCGATGTATATACCGGTCAGATGCTGAATGGCGTAGCTCATGGTGAAGGTACCTATACGTGGAAAAACGGAGCCGTGTACAAAGGCACGTGGAAAAACGATAGGCGCGAAGGCAAAGGCACCTACACATGGGCCAATGGCGACGAATATGTGGGTGAATGGAAAAATAATAAAGAAAATGGTCAAGGAACCCTCATCCAAACAAACGGAATGAAATACAAAGGAGGATTTGTGGATGGAAAGAAAGAGGGCGACGGATTGTTGGAGAATGCAGATGGAGTGCGCTACAAAGGTGGATTCAAGGCCGATTTGAAGCATGGCGATTTCATAGAAACCGATGCCGATGGCAAGGAAATCCGACGAGGCACATACAGGGATGGAAGACTTGTGAGCGAAACAAAGAAATAGAATAAGTCCATAGAAAACCATGAATCTGCAAGAATTGACCGCCCAAGTGCGTGAATTGGCCATAGAGACAGGGACTTTCCTCAGAGAAGAGAGCCTCCATTTCCAACGCGACAAAGTACAGGAGAAGAACGCTCACGACTACGTGTCGTATGTCGATAAAGAATCCGAGCGACGCATCGTTGCCCGTTTGCGCGAGTTGCTTCCCGAAGCAGGATTCATTGCCGAAGAGGGTAGTGGGAGTTTTACTACTGAGGATTATTGCTGGGTGGTAGACCCTTTGGACGGCACTACCAATTTCATTCATCAGAATGCTCCCTTTTGCGTAAGCATCGCTTTGCGGAATAGGGAGGAGATATTATTGGGCGTGGTGTACGAGGTGTGTCGGGACGAATGTTTCTGGGCATGGAAGGATAGCCCTGCATACTTGAATGGCAAGGAGATACACGTCACTCCCATAGACAACCTCAACGAGGCATTCATCGAATTGGGCTTCCCTTACGATGCCGAACACTTCCGTCCCATCATCACTCGCTTGATTGAACGCTTGTATGGTCGTGTTGGCGGATTGCGATTGTTAGGCTCGGCGGCCGTGGAGTTGTGCTATATTGCTGCAGGAAGGTTTGAGGCCCGATTCGAAGGTTTGCTCGGCCCTTGGGATATAGCTGCGGGTACAATAATCCTTACACGGGCAGGAGGAAAAGTGACCGATTTCAGTGGAGGAGACTCCTTCTATTCAGGACGCGAAGTATTGGCTTCGAATGGCTTGATTCACTCACAATTGCTTGAAATTATTGCTGAAATACAAAAATAAAAGAGGGAAAACGTGGTTTTTCCCTTTTTTCTTTCTATATTTGTCGACGTTTTAAAAAATATAACATATTTATTAACTTAATACATAGAATAACATGATACTCGACACACTCGACAATCTGGAGAAGTATGCTTCTTTGAATCCCTTGTTTGCACAAGCAATTGAATACTTGAAAAATACCGACTTGAACGCGTTGGAAGTGGGTAAAATCAAATTGCAAGGCGACGACCTTGTGGTAAACGTGAATCAGACCTCACCGAAAGTAAAAGAAGATGCAAAGTTGGAAACTCATAACAAATTCGTTGACATTCAGATTCCTCTCTCGGGAAATGAAGTGATGGGATATACCCCTGAAAATGACCTGCCTGAAGCTGAATACAATGCCGAGAAGGATGTCACCTTCTTTGAAGGATTGGCAGAAAGTTATTTTACTGTAAAGCCCGGCATGTTTGCCATCTTCTTCCCGCAAGACGGACACGCACCTGGTATCACCGAAACAGGTGTAAAGAAAATCATCGTGAAAGTATTGGCATAATTTTTTAATCTCTAATAAAACGCCCCCCTTGTCTGAATTATGGATACTCAGTTGACACTTATCAAGAACGACCCTTGGTTGGCTCCTTATGAAGAGGCCATCAATGGAAGACATCAATTTGTAAAGAACAAACTGAAGGAGTTGACTAACAATGGAAAACTGTTGTTGTCAGGTATAGCTAACCGGCACCTCTATTTCGGCTTGCATCGTACAAAGGACGGATGGGTCTTCAGAGAATGGGCACCCAATGCTACCGAAATCTACTTGATTGGAGATTTCAACAATTGGCAAGAGCATCCAAAATACAAGTTGCGTTGTAAGAATGTAGTAAATTGGGAACTAAAACTCCCTGCTGATGCCATCAAGCATGGCGACCTTTATAAGCTGAAGGTACGATGGGAAGGTGGCGAAGGAGAGCGCATTCCCGCGTGTGCACGTCGGGTGATACAAGACCCCGTTACTCATATCTTCAGTGCTCAGGTGTGGAGTCCTGCTGAGCCGTATAAATTCAAGAACCGTACTTTCTGTCCCAAAGCAGAGCCATTGCTCATTTACGAATGCCACATCGGTATGGCCGCTCAGGAAGAGAAGGTCGGAACCTACACCGAGTTTCGCGAACAGATACTTCCGCGTATTGCCGCAGATGGGTATAACTGTATTCAGATTATGGCCATTCAAGAGCATCCTTACTATGGTAGCTTTGGCTATCATGTGAGCAGTTTCTTTGCGGCATCGTCCCGATTCGGAACTCCGGAAGAGTTGAAGCAACTCATCGATGAGGCTCATGGTATGGGTATTGCCGTCATCATGGACATCGTTCACTCTCATGCCGTGAAGAACGAGGTAGAGGGACTTGGCAATTTTGCAGGCGATCCAAACCAATACTTCTATCCTGGTGAGCGCCACGAACATCCGGCATGGGATTCGCTCTGCTTCGATTACGGCAAGAACGAGGTGTTGCATTTCCTGCTCTCCAATTGCAAATATTGGATGGAAGAGTACAAATTCGATGGATTCCGTTTCGATGGAGTGACATCCATGCTCTATTATAGCCACGGATTGGGTGAGGCCTTCTGCAACTATGCCGACTATTACAATGGTGGACAGGATGATAATGCCATCTGCTACTTGACGTTGGCCAATCTGCTTATCCACGAAGTGAATCCTCGTGCCATTACCATTGCCGAAGAGGTTTCAGGTATGCCTGGATTGGCTGCTCCCTTTATTGCCGGTGGTTATGGATTCGATTACCGCATGGCCATGAATATCCCCGATTATTGGATTAAGACTATCAAGGAGAAGAAGGATGAGGATTGGAAACCGAGCAGCCTCTTCTGGGAAGTGACCAATCGCCGCGAGGATGAAAAAACCATTTCGTATGCCGAAAGTCACGACCAGGCATTGGTGGGCGACAAGACCATCATCTTCCGTTTGGTGGATGCCGATATGTATTGGCACTTCAAGAAGGGCGACGAGAACTTTATGGCCACCCGTGGTATTGCCCTTCACAAGATGATTCGCTTGTTGACGGCTACTACCATCAACGGAGGTTATCTGAACTTTATGGGTAATGAATTTGGTCATCCCGAATGGATTGACTTCCCACGCGAAGGCAATGGATGGTCGCACAAGTATGCTCGTCGTCAATGGAATTTGGTAGACGATAAAGAGTTGTGTTATCACTATTTAGGTGATTTTGATAAAGAGATGATTCATCTTATCCGTAGTGTCCGCAACTTCCAACGTACAGAGGTGGTGGAGATATGGCATAACGATGGAGACCAAGTGCTTGCCTATAAGCGTGGCGATTTGATATTTGTCTTCAACTTTAGCCCTGACCGTTCGTATACCGACTATGGTTTCCTGGTATCTACTGGTGCTTACGATGTGGTGCTTAACTCTGATTCACCGGCATTCGGAGGATTTGGTTTGACTGATGATTCTATCCGTCACTTCACCAATCACGACCCCTTGTACAAAAAGGCGCGTAAGGAGTGGCTGAAACTATATATCCCTGCACGTTCGGCCATGGTGCTCCGTAAGGTGAAAAAGTAAGAAATTGTTTGAATGAACCGATATGAAGATGTAGATGGGAGAGTCGATTTCCTGGCATTTCATATCGGTTTATTGTTTTATTGAATATTCGTAAATCTCCGATTGTATGAAGCCCTATTTTGCAACTGTCCGAAGGGATAATCCCATCATTGCAATCATTTGTGGAATATTGTTTGTCAGCTTCAGTTTCGTTTATCTCTATCTGTTTCAGGGTGAGGTAATGCGTTTCGTATTTGAAACCTATTTTCAGGGAAGATTCTCTTACTCACCTTTTTGGGGAGCTGTAATTCTGACACTGGCATTGTGCATTATACGATGGCTGTTCAATAAGGTTACACGATTCCGAGGCTCTTGGTTGGCTTTTTCTTACCTTCCGGCTTATTGTATATTGTCATTTCTCACGTGTGTACATCCCAATGAGGGAGTCGTGGACGGCAAGGCTTTTTCCATTGGCTTTCCGGGTATTTGGATAGCTGTGGTTGCATACGTCGCCATAGGGTGTTGGTATCGTAAATTCCTGTATAGAAGGAGTTATGGAGCGCGTAATAGGCTGAATGAGACATTGTTGCCCAATCTGATTGTTGTGATTATGGGTTCGTATGCTACAGGGTTTGTAGGAAATGACAATGTTATACTGCACCATGAGTTGGCCGTGGCTCGGTATATCCGTGTGGGAGAGTTTGAAAAAGCCTTGGGAGTAGGACAAAAGTCGTTGCACAATAGTCATACGCTGACGGCTTTGCGTGCCTTTGCCTTGTCGAATATCGATTCGTTGGGGCAACGTCTGTTCTGTTATCCTCAAGGTTATGGGGCAGACGGCTTGTTCTTGAATGAGGGGCAAGGAGACGCTTCATCTGTGTCGGATGAAAATCTTCAGGTTTATTTGGGTTGTGAACTTCGGCACACAGATGAGCCGGCCGTGGAATATCTGCAAAGGCTTTATAGTGAGGACAGTTGTGCTTCTGCCAAGGTGATTGATTACTATCTGTGTGCTTTACTGCTTGAAAAACGCTTGGAGGAGTTTTACAATGTTCTTCTTTCGTCTTATGCCGACCAATCGTCGCCATTGCCCCGTCACTATCAGGAGGCTTTGCTGGTTTATGGTCAATTGACTGGTAATGAACCTGCTCTGTTTGCCAAGTGTGGCGAAGATATAAAGGTTCGCCATCGTGCCTTCATTGATTTACAGAAAGAGTATCAAGAGCCTCTGCATCAGAGTAATTACACGCGTCGCCGGTTCGGAGATACGTATTGGTGGTACTATTGTTATGGTGAGTAGATAAGTAGGGAATTTATGAAGGAGTTGACTGAGAATGAGGCCTATAACAAGGCCGCCATATATTGTTCGCGAAGCGAGCATTGCGCCTCGGAGGTGTGTGAGAAGCTCCGTCAGTGGGGAGTTTCTGATACGGAAATGCAACAACGCATTGTGTGTCGGTTGATGGAAGGGAGGTATATTGATGAGGCGCGTTTCTGCCGTGCTTTTGTGCACGACAAATTTCAGTTCAACCATTGGGGACGGCAGAAGATTGCCCTGTATCTTTCTCAAAAGCGCCTGCCTTCTGCGCTGATTGCAGAGGCGTTGGAGGAGGTGAGTGACGATGATTCCCTCGTTGCTGCCCGCGAACTGTTGTCCGCCAAGCTGAAGAGTGTGCGGGCCGATAATGCTTACGAACTCTATGCCAAGCTGATGCGCTTTGCCTCAAGCCGTGGCATCGAAATGGAGATTGCCCGCCAAGCCATCCGTCAATTGCTGGAGGATGTGCCTGAGGATTGAGGGTGCTAATTATACCACAACAAATCGGATTCCCAGTCTTTATATCACAAAGTCAGTACCTTTACACCGTCAATGTGCTACTTTTGCACGCTCAAAGTGCCGACTTTATACCCTTTTCACAGCTGTCAAAAGGTCTTTTCACAGTTGTGATAAAGTCCTTTCACAGATGTAATAAAGCCTTTTCACAACTGTGAAAAGGGTATGAAAGCATTACTTTTATGCTACAAAGGTAGCACTTTCATCGTATCAAAGTACTACCTTTACGGTTTCAATGTGTAGGGATTTTGTAGGAGTCTGTAAATGAGGGCTTATAGCGGATGCGAGAATACGAAGCGTGTACCGCCTTCATACGATTCGTCCAACCAGATGTTTCCTCCCAAGGACTCGATTATTGTCTGGCAAATGGTGAGTTCCATATTGGCCCCTTGGATGAACTCTTCCTTCTTCTCGAATCGGTTGAACAGCACTTTCTGTACCTCCTTTGGCAAGACTTGCCCTGTGTCGGTTACCGAAATTTGGGCCATGGTGTTTGCCGGATCCTTCTCTACGGCCACAATGATGTATCCCTTATCGGTATTCCTCATGGAGTATTGTATCAGGTTCATCAGCACTTGTATCAATCGGTTGATGTCCGTATCCATATCCATTGCAGGGTAGGGCGAGGTAAAACTCAGTGTGACGCCCTCCTTCATGCTCTGCTTCATGTTGTCCACCATGCTGGCAATGAAGGATATGATGTTCACACGCTCCTTATTGATACGTTTGTTTCCTGATTGGATGTCAGACACCTCGAGCAATCCGTCAATCAGTTTGGACAATTTCTCCGAGTCGTTTTGTATGATTCTGGCAAACTCAGCCACTTCAGGTTGCTCCTTCATCATCTCCGTCATCACCTGTGCGAATCCTACAATGGAGTTCAGCGGAGTGCGTATCTCGTGGCTGATGTTCGAGATGAACAGGCTTTTGGCCCGTTCAGCCTCTTCGGTCCGTTCTTTGGCTATCCGTAGTTTGTATTCAGACTTCTGCAACTCTTCCTTCTCCTTGCGGAGCTGTTCTTCCGAAGCCTGTAGTGTCTTGCGCAACCGTGATATGCGGATGGAGTAGGCTACCGCCGTCAGGGCGATGATGGCCAGCAGAGCGATAAGGCTCAATCCGAGTATCGCATACCATTTGTACTCTCTTACAAAGTCCTTTCCGCTCATCTTACCGTTCAGGAAGATGGAGTTTTCGGGCACTTCTTCCTTGCTTATTTCCATAGATTCCAGCACGGTTTCGTCGAACACGAATGTTTTGGGCAGGATGTGTATCTCAGCCTTTTGGCTCATGCCTGTTTCCAGGTCTTCATGGAAAAACTTGCTCAGATGCTCCCGTTCCGTCGGTTCCCAAGGTATATATCCGCCAATGGGCCAATAGCCAATGCCTGCTCCGGAAAAGCTGAATACGGGGAGCAACACGTTGGAACGTGCATTCTTGAAAGCATACACGGCATTGCTCAAATAGGTGGATTCATTCTTGTCAATCTCCCATCCGCCCAGTAGCAGGATGGTGCGGCTCGGAAGTCTGCGGACACGTTCGAGTGCCTGTTCCATATCCAGATTGCGTCCGTCCAAATAGTGGAACTTGAACTTCGGGAAGCGTTCCTCCACCTTCTTCACCGCATATTGCATACAGAGGCCCGTGTAGGAATTGTCCGTCAATACGGCAATGTTATGTGTGTGACCATACAGGCGCTGAATCAATTCAATGTTTGCAACCACGTCGTAATCCTTCAACTCGGCATAGCGTACGTTGAATCCCTTCATAATCTCCTTTATGTCACGGATGCTTCCTCGTTTCTCCGTCTGTACCGAAGTAATGCCGTAGGGCTTGGTCAGACACGCCAGCGAATTGTTGCATTGCAACACATATACGGGAATCTTGCGGTATTGCTCCTCGGGCATGGAGAAGTAGGTGATGGCAGCTTCGTTGCCCAACAATACTACGATGTCAGGATTCTTATGCCTGGTCAGAATTTCCTGCATGGACTCTTGCCAGGCTGATATGTTGTTCAGTGAGCGGCAATTCATCAGTTCAAAAATGGGCATAAAGGATGTGTCATCCCGTCCGGCATCGCGCACAAAGGACAACAACTCCTCCTGTACATACAGGTTCTCAGAACCGAAGGAACTGATACATAGAATCTTCTTGATAAGTCCGTCCTTATCAAATGCTTGCGACGGGAGAGAAAAGAATAATACCAGTAACAGGCTGATAATGTGGGTTAAATATAACGATTTCGTTTTCACGGTTTATCTGTACGCTTCAAAATTTGATGCAAAGATAAGCATAAAAACAACATCAGATACGTTTTTCCCATGAAAAATATGCATAATGTGATTAATGTGCCAATGTGCTAATGTGATTAATGTGCCAATGTGCCAATGTGCTAATGTGCCAATGTGATTAATGTGCCAATGTGCCAATGTGATTAATGTGCTAATGCGATTAATGTACTAATGTGTCAATGACTATGTGGTATTGTTTTATTAGCACATTGGCACATTAGCACATTGGCACATTAAAATTGGCACATTAGCACATTAATTCGCACATTATTATTCTGCCCGTCGGCTCACCTCATCCCAATTGATGATTTCCCACAAACGGGCAATATGGTCAGCTCGTCGGTTTTGATAATCCAGATAGTAGGCATGTTCCCACACATCGAATCCCAACAAAGGGAGCTTTCCATGACGAAGAGGATTGTCACCATTTGGACATGAGGTTATTTCCAATCCCCCATGCTCGTTCATGCAGAGCCATACCCATCCCGATCCGAAGAGGATGATACTCTGTTCCGTCATCTTTTTCTTTAATTCTTCAAAGCTGCCGAAGTCACGCACAATCAGTGTTGCCAGCTTCCCCTCAGGTCGGTCGGTACGTGGATTAGGTGTGAATTGCAGAAAGTACAATTGGTGGTTCAGCACCTGTCCGGCATTGTTATATACTGGCCCCTCGGGAGATTCTATCACAAGGTCCTCAATCTCTTCCCCTTCCAATGCAGTGCCGCGGGTCAGTTTCTCCAAGTTGTTCACGTAAGTTTGCAGATGTTTACCATAATGGTATTCAATAGTCTCTTTGCTGATGACAGGTGCCAACCCGTCGGTATCGTAGGGCAGGACAGGCATAAAATTATTCATAATGCTTACAATCAATGTGGTTAGACAATTCATTTTTTATTATTATTCATTATTACTATATATATACCAACAAGTTTTCGCTCCAATATGTTCGTTGTTCGGATGGAAAGAATTATCTTTGCAGGGAAATAGTAAAAGATATGCCTTACCGAATAATTGTATTAGATCTTGACGGTACACTGACAAATAGCCGTAAAGAAATCACTCCTCGCACCCGCGAAACTCTCATCCGTGCACAACAGCAGGGTATCAAAGTTGTTCTTGCATCCGGCCGCCCTACATACGGTATTGCCCCCATTGCCAACCAATTGGAGCTGGACGTCTATGGCGGATACATACTTGCTTATAACGGTGGCGAAATCATTGATTGGAAGACACGCGAAGTACTCCATGCCCAAGTGCTTGCTCCCGAAGTGATACCTTATATGTACCGATGTGCTCATGAAAACGGCTTTGCTATCGTTACCTATCGTGACAATTACGTCATTACCGAAACACCTGATGACGAGTATGTACAGAAGGAGGCAATCCTCAATGTAATGCAAACTTTGCGGGTAGATAACTTCCTTGAATACATCGACTTCCCTATTCCTAAATGCTTGATTGTTGGCGAAGCTGAGCGCCTTCACCAACTTGAAAAGGTGATGTACGAGCAATTGAAGGAGACGAACGAGGTCTATCGCTCCGAACCCTATTTTCTTGAACTTGTTCCTAAGGGTATCGATAAGGCCCAATCTCTGGAAGTGTTGCTAAAGAAAATCGGAATCTCACGCGAGGAGGTCATTGCTTGTGGCGATGGTTTCAACGACCTTTCCATGATTCGTTATGCCGGCCTTGGAGTAGCCATGCAGAATGCCCAACCCATTGTGCGCGAGGCGGCAGACTTCATTACTCTTTCCAACGACGAAGATGGTGTGGCCCATGTGGTGGAACGGTTCATGTTAAAACCGTAATAATCTGTAGTTTTCAACAGTTTGTTAACCTTTTGGATTGATGATTCAAAAGAGTATAAGATTACTAATCTTCTCTATACAAGAATGCCATTCCTCCACGTGGAAGAATGGCATTCTTTATGATTTGATTGTATCTGTAAATAACGGTTTATTTCTTTTTCTCTACTGACCAACCGAATTTGCCTATCTTCTGGCCGAGTTCGTAATAACCGCCGTGGACGTATGCCATAAGGCCGCTGGCAACGAGGTCGAACTTGCCTGTCTTTTCATCAAGATACTTATCATCGGCCTTTACGTTGAGTACTTCGGCAATGAACATGTCGTGCGAACCAAGGGGAATGACCTCCTTGACACGGCATTCGATGCAGAGGGGCGACTCTTCGATGATGGGGCATTGCACGCACTTGGCTTTACCGGGAGTAAGGTGCATCTCGTCGAACTTGTTGTAATCCTTGCCCGAACGTACACCACACCAGTCAGTGGCAAAGGCCATATCCTTGGTTGTAAGGTTGATGACAAACTCCGTATTCTTTTTCAGGATGGGATAGGAGTGTCGCTCGGGACGTACGCTGATATAGCACATGGCCGGCTCGGAGCAGATGGTACCTGTCCAAGCAACGGTGAGGATGTTGTATTCCTCGGGAGTACTTCCGCAACTTACGAGTGCTGCGGGTAGGGGATAAATCATTGTCCCCGGTTTCCAATCTTGTTTCATTGCTTGTTATTATTAGGCACGGATTGCACGGATAAAATAATCAAACTGTGTAATCTGTGAAATTCGTGCCTAAATCATGTGTGATTATACCAATTTAACCTTTTCAATCCGTTGAGTCTTTTCACAATAGTGGCAACGGAGGATGCCTTTTTCCTTATCCACCACGTGGAAGAGGGTGTCCATTCCTGGCTCGTTGTTGGTGATACACTTGGGATTGCCGCATTTGACGATGCCACGCAATTCGTCGGGGATGCTGACGGTTTTCTTTTCTACCACTTCGTAGTTGCGGATGATATTGAGTTTTACGCTATCGGCTACTACGGAGAGACGGCTGATTTCCTCATCGGTGAAGAAGCGGTCGGCTACTTTGATGATTCCCTTACGGCCGAGTTTCTTGCTTTCGAGGTTGGCACCGATGGTGATGGGGGTCTTCATGTCCTGCAAGCCGAGGAGCGATACCACGGTGAAGACTTTCTCTGCAGGTATGTGGTCAATAACCGTACCGTTTTCGAGGGCGGCTACTTGAAGTTCTTTCTTGTCCATGACTTGATTGTTTTACTGAATGATTGTCTTATCGTTTCTCACATCCTCGATGGTGATGCCCAAGCTGTCGCAGATGAGTGCCTGGCGGGCAAAGAGACCGTTGTGTGCCTGTTGGAAGTAGTATGCCTTCTCGTTGCTGTCCACATCGTAGGCAATTTCGTTCACGCGAGGCAGGGGGTGCAGGATGCGGAGGTTGGGACGTGTCTTCTCCAACATGCTGTTTTTGAGGATATACACATCCTTCACACGTTCGTATTCCATCAGGTCGGTGAAGCGCTCGCGTTGTACGCGGGTCATATAGAGGATGTCCGCTTCGGCAATGGTGTTTTCATTGAATTCTGTGTGTTCTTCATAGCGGATGCCTTGTGCGCGGCAATATGCCTTGTACTCTTCGGGCATCTTCAGCTCTTCGGGAGCAATGAAGTGGAAGGTTGGGTTGAAGTGGCGCATGGCCATCAGCAGCGAGTGTACGGTGCGTCCGTACTTGAGGTCGCCCACCAAGTAGATGTTCAGGTTTTCCAATGTACCTTGTGTTTTGTAGATGGAGTAGAGGTCGAGCATTGTTTGCGAAGGGTGTTGGTTGGCACCGTCGCCGGCATTGAGGATGGGCACGGGAGCCACCTCGCTGGCGTAGCGTGCTGCACCTTCGAGATAATGACGCATGACGATGACATCGGCATAGTTGGATACCATCATGATGGTGTCTTTCAATGTTTCACCTTTTGATGAACTGGTCACCTTCGGGTCGGTAAATCCGATGACACGTGCTCCGAGGCGGTTGGCTGCCGTTTCGAAACTCAGTCGTGTACGGGTAGAAGGTTCAAAAAACAACGTGGCCACTACTTTACCATCCAAAATCTTACGGTTAGGATGTTCTTCGAAAAGTTTGGCCATCTCCAGGAGGTACATGATTTTCTCCTTGGAGTGCTCCGCAATGGTTACTAAACTTCTGTTTTCCATATAACTTAGGTATGTACGTTTTATTCAGTTTTACGTAATTCGGTGTAAAGGTACAAAATTTAATTCATACGAAGGGCTTTCGTACGGGCTTTTTTTATAGCCATCGGCGACGGCGGAATATCCAGATGATGGCTCCGCTGACGAGTAGCGAGAAAGCGAGTACGCCGTAGAATCCCAAGGGCCTGTCTTCAAGGCCGTTCTTGAGGTTCATACCATAGAGGCTGGCTATCAGCGTGGGAAACATGAGGACGATGCTTACCGAGGTCATCAGTCGCATTACTGTATTCATGTTGTTGTTGATAACGCTGGCGTAGGTATTGACGGCGCTTTCAAGGATATTGCTGTAGATATAGGCACTTTCGCGTGCCTGTTTCATCTCGATGTTCACGTCCTCGATAAGTTCGGCATCCAGTTCATCGACGGGGAGTTTGAACTTCACTTGTGCAAGCAGTGTCTCGTTACCACGGATGGAGTTCATGAAGAATGTCAGTGAGTTCTGCAACGAACTGAGGTTGATGAGGTCCTCGTTGTCGATGCTCTTGTCCAAGTCGCGCTTGGCTTCTTCGATTTCATAATTAATCTTCTTCAAGAACTTCAAGTACCATACGGATGAGGACAGGAAGAGGCGGAAGGTCATATCGACAGAGTCGGTAAAGCCTTTTCCCTTGCGCTGATAATGTCCGAGGAAGTCGTTCATCATCTTGGTAATATGGTAACATACGGTGATGCAGATGTCCTTCTTCAGGATGATACCAAGAGGGACGGTGGTGTAAGGTGAGCGCGAAACTCCCTTGTTTGGATTCATATAGGGGACACGGAGGATAATCATGGTCCATCCGTCTTCGGTTTCTACACGCGAACGCTCGTCCACGTCGGCAATATCCGACAGGAAATAGTCGGGCATTTTCAACTCGTTAATCAGATAATCGGCATCTTCTTCTGAAGGGTTGGTTATCTGTATCCAGCAGTTTGATTCCCACTTTTCCAGCGGTTCGATTTGCGGTTTGATTTTCCAGAATGCACGCATACATTTCTCTTTTTTGCCCCGTCGCACTCTTTGCGTTCGGGAGCGGTTTGCAAGTTTGTTTTCTAAGTCTCTCTTGCCCCGTAACATTTTGTCGTGAGGGAATCTGGAGGCTCCCTCACATGAAAAGAGCGCACAAAGGTAATACTATTTTCTGAAAAATGGAGAGAAATGGGGATTTTTTGAATGTTGAGCTTTGATTTTCTTTGGTGAGGATAATACTTCTTATCAGGAAGAGAGGGATATTATTCTCGCATGAAGCGGATTCAAGTGACGGTTAAGGTGACCTTAACTGACGCTTAAGGTATTCAGAGTGCACGTTCGTTGAGGAATGCTTGCCACTCTTGTTTATAGCTGTCGGATACGGGGATGGTGGCTTTGCCGAAGACGATGCGTCCGCGGTCGATTACCCGTGCTTGTTGCTTGCTTACGATGTAGGAGCGATGTACACGCATGAAGCGGTCAGAGGGGAGACGCTCTTCCATGGATTTCATGCTACAGAGCGACAGGATGGGACGGGGATTGCTTTCGGTATAAATCTTTACATAGTCCTTCAATCCTTCAATGTAGAGAATGTCGCTTAAGTATATCTGTATCAATTTATATTCGCTCTTCACATAGATGCATTCTTCTGCTTGTGGTGCTTCGCCTTCGGGTGCCTGTGTTTGGGTATTCTTCAAGGTGAACCATTCGAGTGCTCTGTCTGATGCTTCGCGGAAATCCTTGTAGCCGAAAGGTTTAAGCAGATAATCCAATGCATTTACCCGATAGCCGTCGACGGCATAATGGCTGAAGGCGGTGGTAAAGACAATACGTGTGTCGGCATTCACCGTTTTGGCAAATTCCAACCCATCCAATTCGGGCATTTGAATGTCCAGAAACAACAGGTCGGCTTTGTGTTGCTCAAGTCCCTTCATTGCCGCTACAGCACTGGAGTAGCGCCCTACAAGATTCAGGTAGGGAGTGCGGCGCACATAGCTTTCCAGCAAGTCGAGAGCCAACGGTTCATCGTCAACTATTGCACAATTCAGTGTCATAATCTGTCTTTATTATCAAATCCGAAACATATACACGACCTTCATCTACAGGGCCACGTGTCCATTTATGACAATCGGGATAGAGCAACTCCAAACGACGTTTTACTTGCTCCAATCCTATGCCGCTTCCGCTCTTGTCTTCGCGCTTTTTGGGGAAGTTGCTATTGCGGATGTGGCAATGCACTTGCTCCTCTTCCTCTGTGAGGCAGATATGGACAAAACTTGGCTCAGTAGGGCTTATGCCATGCTTGAATGCATTCTCCACCAACGAGATGAAAATCAAGGGGGCAATCAGAGTGCTCCGTCCGGAATTAACCTTGATGTTTACTTCAACTTTTACTTCATGGGGAAGTCGTAATCGCATCAACTCTACATAATTACGGATAAAGTCGGCTTCGCTCTGTAACGGGACAAACTTCTGGTGGTTGTCGTATAGCATATGGCGCAGCATCTTGCTCAACTCGAGTATGGCCGTCTGAGCCTTGTCGGTATCGAAGGCTATGAGGGCGTAGATGTTATTCAACGTGTTCAGCAGGAAGTGAGGGCTGAGTTGGTTGCGCAGTGTCTTTAACTCTGAATCCGTACGGGCATTTTCCGCCTCGCGTCGCGCCTCTTCTGCATTGCGCCACTCGCGGCTCATGCGGATAACTAAGGCCAATGCAGCGGTACACCCAAGCAATATGATATTGCGGACATAGAATATCAGACGCGGAGAAATCATCGGTGTTTCGTGGCGCATGTGGGGTACGCGTGGAAGAGGGGTGTTCAATTGAAGATGCGGATAAAGCCATTGGGATGAGAAATGAATCAACAAGCCCACTACTGTCAGCAAAATCAGATTATAGAAAAGATATGGCTTCAATCCCTGATACTTAGACCTGCGCCCTTGCTTGAAAAGAATGCACGAAGCCAACCAGAAATAGTTGGTGTAGAACACAATACCAAAGGCCAACGGCATACGCAATTGGCGCAAATAGTCAATGGGATTCCATTTGATGAAGCTGTTGTATTCCATCAGCACCAGCGGAAAACCGAATATCAATAGCCAAGCTACCACATGTACCAGCACCTCCATCCAACGGGGTGTGTTCAAGGACATCTGTTTATTCATTACCATAATATTGCAAGAATCGCGATTACATAAATTGTTCTCAATGCTAAATGTGGCAAAAATAAAACAACTCTGCCGAATCTCCAAATCCTGCTCTCCTTATTCGAGATATTTATCGACGAAAAGCCCTGTTTAATAGACGAAAAACAAAATCCAAACAACTAAACCTCCAACAAACCTTGCCAACAGAAACAGTTTGGGAAAATTTCACGAAGGGAAGTGTCATCAGCAATATTATTCTTCTTGAACAACCCGAATAGCGACGAGCCACTACCCGACATCGCTGCATATTCTGCACCCAAATGATAGATTTTGTCTTTAATCTCACCAATGGCAGGATATTTGGCAAACACACTCTCTTCAAAGTCGTTACACATGCCGGCTTCGCGCCATTGATTGACGGGCAACGTGATTATTTCTGTCAATGGCCGCTCGGGCTTATGGGGACGGATAAGGGCAAAAGCATCGCGGGTAGATACAAAAATATCAGGTTTCACCAACAGGATGCAATACCCTTTCAGAGAAAAATCGGGCAGGGGAGTGAAAATATTGCCTATGCCTGTAGCAAAGGCAGGGGTATTGCGCACAAAGAATGCACAATCAGCGCCAAGGCGCGCAGCGCGCTCTTCCAACTCATCATCGGTGAGGGGGAGTGAAAACTTCTCACGTAACAGGCGCAACATATAAGTGGCATCGGCAGAACCACCACCCAATCCGGCTCCTGAAGGGATGTGCTTGAAGATGTGGATATGCACGGGCGAAAGGTCAAACTCAGCTTTCAGCAAACGATATGCTTTCACTACCAAGTTGTCTTCTACACCACCAGCAATCACAATTCCTCCAGTGTGGAGCACGACATCCGTATTTGTAGGGTCTTCATGTTCAGCAACTTCGTCAAAGGTTGTTACTTCCAATATGTCCTGCAAAGGGATGGGATAAAACACGGTTTCCAAATTGTGGTATCCGTCAGGGCGACGTTCTACGACGTTCAATCCGAGGTTGATTTTGGCATTGGGGAAGGTAATCATGGGATGCTATTGTTTTTTTATAGGGTTTCTAAGGTTTCTAGATTGTCTAGATTATCTAGATTATCTAGAGCTTCTAGATTTTCTAGATTGTCTAGTATATCTGTGATAATCTTTTTATAAAAATGGGGTTAGTATCAAATTGGAAAACCAGCCGACGAAGCGGTGCCAACATGAGCGTTGTTTCCAGTTCTCATCCGTCATGATGGTACTTTGTTGCTTGTCGGCATTGAATATGTCGGATAGTTGGTCAGTGACACGAGGGTCAAAGATGAACGCGTTCACCTCGTAATCGTAGCGCAAACTACGGCTGTTGAGGTTGGTGGAACCTATGGTGCAGAATGTGTCATCCACCATCATTATTTTGGAGTGGTGGAATCCGCCCTCAAATTGATAGATAGTGGCCCCACACTTGTTCAATTGACGGGCAACGTGCATTGATGCATCAGGGGTAATGGGGATATCGCCCTTCACTGATACCATCACTTGTACATCTACCCCGTTTTGAGCTGCCTTTTTTAAGGCACGCCGTACGGTGCGTGTAGGTACAAAGTAAGGGTTGATGAGTTCTATTTTCTTCTTTGCTGAAAGGATGGCATGGGCATAAGCTTCGCGCATCAATTTGGGTGTTTTGCGCGGTACGCGGTCAACAATGCCGATGGTAACATCGTCTATGGTACCAGCGAGGTGGATTTGGTCTGTTTTCGGAGGGTAATAATAAATGCTGTCAATCAGACGCTCTCCTGTGGCCTTTTCCCACATGCAGAGGAAGATACGCTGAAGTTCGTCCACGGCTGGTCCCTCGATACGTATATGCATGTCGCGCCAATCACCAAAGGCAGGAAGTCCCTCGATGTAGTAATCGGCCACATTCATACCTCCCGTGTAGGCCGTCTGTCCGTCGATGATGACAATCTTGCGATGGTCTCGGCTCAGAAAATCACCGATGAAGGGGAAGTTCAACGGGTCGAACTTCACTATCTCAATGCCGCGCTTGGCCAATTCTTTCAGATGCTTTTTCTTCAAGGGCTTGTTGTTACTCCAGTTTCCAAAGGCATCGAACATGGCGCGCACCTTCACTCCCTCCTGCACCTTTTTGTCCAGTTCAGTGAAGAGCAGGGCGGCAATGGAGTCGTTGCGGAAGTTGAAGTATTCGAGATGGATGTAGTGTTTGGCCTTGCGGATGGCCATGAAAAGGTCATCGAACTTCTCCTCGCCACTCTTCAACAGGCACACGCGATTGCCTTCCGTAATAGTCACCCCCTCGCTTCGGAGAAAAGCCACCATTGACGAGTCGCTACACACACCATCTGTTGCCCAAAGACGACATGAAGGAAAGGCAAGTAAAAGGATTAAAAACAGGCTATATATCCGTCTATCCACTGTCTATTCTACTTATTATTTCATCAAACGAACCGCAAAGTTACTTCAAAAACATGAGAAAACGGCACTTTGTTAAACAAGAAAATGTAGAAAAAGGGAAAAGTGACGAACAAAAAGGGAAAAAGGGGCAACAGAGTCAGCATCTGTGCCCCCTTTTTCAGGTCTTATGCAATATTTAATAAACCTTAACCTTGGCTTAAGGTAACCTTAACCCTGGGATGAGGTAGCCTTAACCCTGGGATGAGGTAGCCTTAACCATTGGCCACATCAGCCATAGGCAAAGTGGCTAATACACAAATTCCTTGGAAAAGACCTCTCCCTTCTTCATCTTCACGCTCAGCGTCTTTCCGTTCACGATGAGTTTTGTCCTTGCATTGT
Source organism: Bacteroidaceae bacterium (assembly GCA_017517605.1). Taxonomy (GTDB): domain Bacteria; phylum Bacteroidota; class Bacteroidia; order Bacteroidales; family Bacteroidaceae; genus Phocaeicola_A. The sequence goes on along the minus strand of JAFWYQ010000057.1, from coordinate 26,475 downwards.
TGCGGGCCGTCAGTGTGAGCGAGGTTACCCTGCCATCCTTCCACTCCATATTCACCACAAAGCCTCCGCGTGCACAGATGCCCTTCACGCTTCCATCCTTCCATTGCTCAGGCAGGGCAGGCAACAGGGTGATACTCTCTTGTGTAGATTGCATCAACATCTCCACCACACCGGCACATCCGCCAAAGTTCCCGTCAATCTGGAAAGGCGAGTGTGCATCCAACAGGTTGGGGTAGGTGCCTCCTCCGCGTCGCGCATCGTCACCTTTGTATCCGTCGGGGCTTACATATTTCAACAACTTGCGATAGATGTGGTAAGCATTCTTGCTATCCTTCAGACGTGCGAAGAGATTCACGCGCCATCCGGTGCTCCATCCTGTAGTGTTGTCACCCTTGATTTCAAGTGTCTTGGCACATGCTTGGGCAAGGTCGGGAGTTTCGTCCACCGAGATATGATGCCCGGGATAGAGGCCGAAGAGGTGCGACTGGTGACGATGGCGAGGGTCTTTATCACTCCAATCGTGATACCACTCCTGCAGGTTGCCGTTCTTACCTATTTGATAGGGTTGCAATCGAGCCAAAGCCTTGTCCGCCTCTTTGCGGAAAGCCTTGTCAATGCCCAGCTCCTTAGCTGCATCGCGTGCATCAGTGAGGCATTCGCGTATCATGGCCAAGTCCGATGCATTTCCGTACAAGGTAGCACCAGCGTATCCGTCGTCCGTCACATAAACGTTTTCGGGTGAAGTGCCCGGCGAGGTCATCAGCTTGCCATTCTTTTCGACAAGCCAACCGAGACAAAACTCTGCCGCTCCCTTCAGTGCGGGATAATATTGACGGAGGAAATCCTTGTCGCCCGAGAAGGTGTAGTGCTCCCAAATGTGGGTGGAAGCCCATGTCCCTCCCATATTCCAACATGCCCATGAGGGATGCCCGTCGCTCATCCCCACGGGGCAGGTCATTGCCCAGATGTCCGTATTGTGTCCCAAACACCATCCTCTGTCCACTCCGTAGTAAGCCTTGGCCGTCTCGCCTCCCGTCTTGCTCAGGTTCACGATGAAGTCCAATAGCGGGTAGTGCAGTTCGCCCAAGTTGGTCGTCTCTACCGCCCAATAGTTCTCCTCCATGTTGATGTTCGTGGTATAGTTACTGCTCCATGGAGGCAACAGACTTTCATTCCACAATCCCTGCAAATTGGCAGGTACGGCCGGCGTGCGCGAACAGGAGATGAGCAAGTATCGTCCGTATTGGAAGTAGAGTGCCTCCAATTCGGGATTCGTCTGTTCTTCGTCCGTATAGAGTTTCAGTTGCTTGTCTGTAGGCAATGAGGCTATCTGTGCATCCGTGCGCCCAAGGTCAAGCGACACACGGTCAAACATCCGTTTGTAGTCCTCCACATGAGCCTTACGAAGTATATCATACCCCTTTACGGAAGCCAGTTTCATACGTCTGTGTACAATTGAACGATAGTCTGCTCCCTCCTTCGCCGGGTCTTTGTCAAAGCCATTGAAGCTGGTGGCCGTACATATAAGAATCAGCGCCTCCTTGGCTCCATTGATGCGCAATTCTCCGGCAGGATAAGCCTTCACCTGATTGGACTTGGGAGTGACGATGCACACCTTCGCCCCGAAGCGGATACCACGGTCGGGGTCATAGTAGTGTCGTGCACGGTGATAGTTGGGGTAGGAGTGATAGGCCGCATATCCTTCAGCCGATAAAGTGTTTCCCTCCGCCGAAGTCGAGTAGGGGAGTTGCGAGTCAAAAGATACGATGGCATGGATTCCCTCGGGCACGTTTGACTTCAAACGGATGACAATCACCGAGTCGGGTGCCGAGGCAAAATAGTCGCTCGTCACCAATTGTCCCTTCTTCAAGTATTGCGTCTGAGCCGTGGCATTGCTGATGTCCAGCCAACGTTGGTAGGCGGTCACCTCGCGGGTTGCCTCCTCACCGATGTGTTGGATAGTCAGCCTTCCCAACGGTTGATAGTTCTCGCTATAGTGTCCCTGCACCTTGTAGTTCAGTTCATCAGCCTTGCGATAATCCTCGTTGTCTAATGCCTTTCTGATTTCGGGTATCACCTTGTGTGCATCGGGCGCATACACCTGGCGGTCAGGTTCGCCCGTCCACAGGGTAAGGTCATTCAGTGAAATCACCTCTTTGCCTACTCCACCATACACAATGGCTCCCATGCGGCCATTGCCTATCACCAGTGCCTCTTCAAAGTACTCCGCCGGCCTGTCATAGTGTAATTTCAGCGATTTGTCATTTGCCTCCATCATCCCTGCTCCCATCATGGCTAAGCAGAGCATAAACGCTGTTCTTTTCATTCTCCTTTATTCAAATAGGTTTAGTTCTTGTCTGTATCTCATAATATGGAATCATTAAGTGTTGTCAAAAACATCCCAACACTCCAAATCAACGGACAAAGATAATAAATAAAATAAAGAGTGAAGAACGAAGAGTGGAGAATTTCAAAAATACTTGTTTTCATTGTCTCATATAAAATAGGCTGCTTTTATAGTGTTATATGGATATTTATTTGTATTTTTGCAACTAAATAGTAATATATCACTATATGAATACCGTAAGTTATACCACAAATCAGGACTTTATTTTGCTCCTGAGTCAACGAATGTATAAACATGCTCAAATAAGGAGTGATAATTGGAAAAATCAATAAAATAAGCATGATATACGATACCATGCTTCGTTATAAAGGAATAATTCCATTCGTTCTCCTTTATTATTTCATATGGGAGTAGCGAATTTGATTCCACGTTCCTGTGCTATTTTTTTAATGTCTCCACCTGATTGGATACATTGACGTATAGCACGTTTGTCTTCCAATATCTGTTGGAAGATAGATTTTCCTTTATGTGCAACAGTCTTATCCATAGGTCAACTTGATTCTTTTCTGCAAAAGTAGAGAGTTTCTTGTGAATAAACAAACAAAATCACGTTTTTCTTTAATTTTTAGTCCAAATCAAATCTGCATATCACAAAAATAGTGTCTTTATACCTCACTTCCATACTATACAGCTTTCGGCTTTGCACTATATTCGTTGCGTCCTTACATTATTATAATGTTCGGCTGAACAGAATTAACTCCGTTCGCGAACCGAACAAACACGGTTCGCGAGCGGAGTTAATTGTTCACACACGCACTGTTATTGCCAAGTCAGATAAAGAGTTTTTGTTTCATTATCCTCACTCTTTTCAACGATTTTTGTGACATAGCCTTTTGTGTCAAGTTCGTATGTGAAGGTTATCTTTTCACCGTCGGCAATTCGAGCGGAAGGTAATTGATTGGTCCACATTCCTGCTATCTCGGGATGAGCGGTGAATAGGAACTCTGCATCATTTCACGATAAACTTCTTACCAACTTGAATGTAGAAGCCAACGGACTGAAACCTATATTACATTTATGAAATGAATCAAATAGTCGAATGCGCCCCGCTTCTATTCAGTGACAGGGCGAACGGCAAATCCGCTGTAACGGTAGTCGCTGTAATGGTTACAGCGGCTGTCATAAAAGCTGAGGTTAAATGCAAAGTTGTTGTAGTCCTCGTCCAACGTAGCAGACCAGTAGGCACCGTACGAGCCACGCTCGTCGATAACCGTACCGTCTTTGTAGCCCGTAGCAGGCAAGAAGATACTATTACCATTAGGGCCTGTTACTTTCATTCCATCAACTCCGCTTTGGGTAGTCCATTCCAAGTGCATTCATCACACAGTTCTTCCAATTCCTCTTTGGTCGGCATACGCCATTTGCTACCCCATTTCACGGTAGCTACATCGTCGGAAGAGGTCAACTTGGTACGGTTATCCACCGTGCCATAGTCATTATCTGTACAGTATTTGGTCATGGTGTCATCTGTTCCCTTGCCCCATTTGTACGTTTTCCAACTGCAATCGCTCTTTGTTGTGGCTTCTCCCCAAGCGTAATAGCCTCCGTAATCTTCTGGCTTGGAAGCACCTACATTACAAGTCGCCCATTTTACAGAGAGGCCGAGGTCTATCCATTCATGTCCATTGATAGTTCCGGTAAAAGTGTCTGATTCATCTTTTTCTTCTTCATCATCAGGTTTCACCACTTCCTCTTCTTCAGGTTTTTGAATCGGTTCATCCTCTTCATCGTCACCACATGCTTGCACTGCACACAACGCAAAGCCTACAAACAGCAGGATAAAAAATCGCTGCAAATACTTTAATGTTTTCATTTAAATGTTTTTTAAAGAATTAATAAATGTTTTGTTGATGCATTTGTTTACCTCTTCTTTGGGTCATATTTACTCCAAATGGCAGAACTTCCGTCTTTAATCAGGCCATTTGATGTAACGGTATAAACATCTCCATTGCTAACGATCAGTTTGTTACCAACTTTAGCGTAGGTGTAATAAGTAGGAGTACCATAATAAGTCATATTACCGAATATACTGCCTGCATAGAAAGTATAAAGAGCTTCATTATGGCTTGCGCCATCTTCATATAGGTGGCCAATGTAAAACACCAATGTCTGATCGTCTAAAATGCGAACAACATTAATTAAAAAATCAATACTAAAACGTAATCGACCAAAATGAGAATCTGAATCATTGTAACTACCATCACTATTGATAAACAAATCACGCGATGCTATATATTCATTATATTTGTAGGATGTCAGTACTTCTTTATTCCGTATAGCTTTATTGATTTCATCAAAATCAGACTGTTTAGCCACACTGTTCAAATTCAAGTACCATCCTTTCAATCCACTATTTCCGCTCGAGTCAGAATCAGAATCGGAACAAGTCGCAAATATAAATCCCATTACTATCAGAAGTAACATGGATGATAAAAACTTAATCTTATTCATATTTTTTATTATTTAGAGTTCATACAATAAGCAACTGACACCCATAGGCCGTCGACCATATTCTCTTCTTTGAATTTGAATTTGTTGAACCACCAATTGTATCCACCAGAAACAGCAAATTTACCGACACGACCTATCAGACCAAGAGAAAGAACACAATCTACGGTAAATTTATGCCCGTCACTTTCTATACCAATGTACTTCCCCGGTTTATATTTGGTCCACCACATCAATGAAGGACCTGCTTTGGCATGCAGACACAACATATTATCATTCTTTCTTGTTAAGCCTACAGAATAGTTGAGTAATAAGTCTACTCCACATCCCGAACCAGGTTCTGAGTCAAAACAAGTTTTCATTTTCAATTCCATTCCACCACCTGTATAGCTAAATGCGCCCAAAGTAAATCCCCAATAGTTAAGATTAGTAAATCCATTGTCAAAATTGTAATAATCAAGACTACCATATCCAACTGTTACTTTGTCTGAATTGTCAACAATGTCATCGCTGGCGGAATAAACTGTAGTTGGATTCTGTGAATTGACAGGCGCATCTTGTGCAACCATAGAAATACTTACTGCAACCAATGACAAGCACACTGCAAGTCTTTTAAAATTATTTTTTCTCATACATTAATTTAGTTGTGTCCCTTAACAGGGACGTTATACAATATTTTTCTATAAATTTAAAATTATTCCATCCATTCCAAAATTGGCAAACCGCCTTTTCCTTTTTTCCATTTGCAATAATCTGCCCCTAATTTTCTTGCATTCGCATTTAATTCATCTAAGAAAGAATCCTCTTTCATTTCTTTAGCAGAAAGGCACCTATTATTCTCAGCTTCCCATTTATTGACATCCGATAACCAATTTCGATAATCGCTCCATGGAATATGGGAAAAAGTCTCAATATAATAATTATTGCTAATATAAATGCATGATTTATTAGATCTAGGCTGAGCACATCTATACACAATACCTACTGTGTTCTCTTTATCCGCAACTTCACATTCTGCATAATTGACATTGTTTTCTATAAACATGTCTAGGTCGTCCACTAATGAACTTATTACATAGCAAAATCCTGCAAATGCTGTTTTTTCTGATTCACTTTTAATTTTTCCTGCATTTAAACAATTTCTGATTCTTGCAGGATATTTATGAGGGTTATTATCAGGATATAACTCTCCTTCGTCATGTAAATAATGTGAAAAACCATAAGAAGAAACAATACCAAGATTGGCAGAATTGCGAATTTCACCGAACATTTGATCAACAAATCCCACTCCATCTACAATTCCAGCATTCAAGGTTTCATTAACAACACCCCAGCACCGAAAAGCGATTCCAGCTTTTGAACATCTTCCGTAATTAGAACATTTTTCTATAAGTCCTCTATTTGAGTATGTTATTCCATAAACAGCAGTGGCATAATTATGACAATTAATAATCGTTCCGGAGTTACCCGCAAATGCACCTGATCCAATATAAGAATCTTTTAATGTCAAGTTCTTTAATGTTGGGATGTTTGCAAATAAACTACCAGAAGGAATATATAATCCAGAGATTGTAAAACCACCTCCATCGAATATGCCATTAAATGAAGTATTATCGCCAGCCCCAATAGGAGTCCATACGTCATATTCAGAGGGGTGTCCTTTAAGATTTCCCTCCTCATCTAAGACATTCCTATTGAAAGTGATATTCTTTGTCATCCTAAAATATTCTCCTTTATATTTCATCCCAGAATTAACATCATTTGCAAGCTTTCTTAGCTCTGCAGCCGAGCTAATGATATATGGGTCATTTTCCGTTCCCGTACCTCTAAATATTTTAGCAATTTCACCATTGTCATATGAATGATTCTCATTCTCGTCACCGGGCTTTTTGTTAGGTTCTTCATCAGGTTTCACCACTTCTTCTTCGTTCGGTTCTTGAATCGGTTCATCCTCTTCATCGTCACCACATGCCTGCACTGCACACAACGCAGAGCCGACAAACAGCAGAATCAAAAAATTCTGCAAATACTTTAATTTTGTCATTTGATAATTGGTTTTAGGAAACAAAAAAGGCGCAAACTATCCGTTACTCGCCTTTCCCATAGGTTACCGCCAAGTGACCTGCACGTTCAACAAGCACGAATAGTTCACACCTTAGCAGTGTGAACCTTCCTCTGCTTGTTCTCGAACGTGAATGTTTGGCGGTATTCATGGGAAAGAGAACAAGAGCCAAAAGCTCAAAATCCATATTTCAAGTATCGGACAGAGACGCTTCTCTTGTCTCGAGTTAATACTTATTTTTATTTGCGGGCAAAGGTACAAATTAAAATTAATAATGAAGAACGAAGAGTGAAGAATTTCACGGAATATGTTGAAGAACACAAATTTTAGGGGCGATGGCTGTTGGCTATGGCGATGGTTATGTTTGAAGGTCTAAGGTCTAAGGTCTAAGGACAAAGGTCAAAGGACTGTGGAAACATTGTTATGGACTATGGAAGTCAGCGTACTGACTATGAAACTGTATCGATGGACTATGAAACTGTATGTTCCTTCTGTTGATAAAATTAAGATGTGTAAAGTTTTTTAGTAAGACTTTCAGACATGTGTCTATATATAACGTTGCTGTATGGATAAATCGATGCGCTAATAAATGGCAATGATATGTTTTTATGGCAATTGATTATCAAGTGGTTAAGTGTGGCAAAAAATCGCTTAAGCGTTAGTTCGGTAACGCTTAAGCGTAAGCATGAAAACGCTTAAGCGTTACCAACTTTTCTCTTAAGCGTTATCCAATTACGCTTAAGCGTTGTCTGATGAGGCTTTGGAGGTTTTTCGGACGAAAATACGCGAGTTTTTCAAATGGGGCGTAAGAGGTTGATGTTCAGCTGAACCCCGAAGAAGGGGCTTCGCTGCTATGGCTATTGGCTATGGCGATGGCAACGGATTGTCCACTCACCGAATTTTCTTTTTCTTTGACATCGCGAGTGACGAAATGTTTACAAGGGTTTCACCTTTTGTCATTTGAAAATCTCTGAATTGTCATTTTTTTCATTCATTCTTCATGCCATTTCGCAAATATCAACTATCTTTGCGGCAAAGTAAGTGTGAAGATGGCAGAGCATGATTCCATAAAGTCGGTATTGTTGGAACAGTTGAAACAAGAGCATTGTTTCTGGTCGTACAACGAAGATTCAATCCGCCGTATCTCTGACGATATGTTGATTGAAAAGACTTTGTTGCACCTCGATTTGCCCGAAATTGACCTTCTCTTTAAACTTTATCCTTTCAAACAAATCAAGCAGGTGTGGTTGGAACATTTAGTTCCCCAAGAAGAGTACCTTTATACGTTGAACCGTTTCTTTGCCTGGTACTATTTCAATGCCAAGCGCCCTGATGCGTACATCAAATCCATGGCTACCCGTCACTATAATAGAATGCTGCAATGAAAGGATTGGCTTCACATACAGGATTGATATTTGAGCGTGTGGCTCAGATGGAAAGCATCAAACCCTATTTGTTGGTTGGAGGCACAGCCTTATCCCTCCAAATTGCAACCCGCCAAAGTGAAGACCTTGATTTCATGAAGTGGCGCACTAAGAAGGATGAACGCATGGAGGTAGATTGGCCGACTATTGAAAAGGAATTGTCTTCCATTGGAGAAATTCAACAAAGGGACATTTTGGATATTGACCATGTGGAGTTTCGTGTTTCCGATGTCAAAGTCTCTTTTTATGCAAGTCCTAAATACTCTCCTGTTAAAGCACCTCTTTCTTATTGCTATAATTTGCGATTGGCGGATGTCAAGTCCATAGGAGCCATGAAGATGGAAGTGATGTTGCGTCGTAGTAATTTTAGGGATTACTACGATATTTACTCCATACTAAAGACTGGTATTCCCATTGAAGAGTTGATAACTTTGGCATTGACTTATTCGGGACATAGGTTGAAGTCCAAGAATCTATTAGCCTTGCTTACAAACGGTAGTCGTTTCAATCGGGATGCGCACTTTGAGCAACTTTCTCCCACGTACGATGTAACAACTGCTGAAATAGAATCTTACATCAAGGATTGCTTGAAGTGAATCGAAAAGCAACAAGAAGGTGTGTCTACAAAATGTAATGATGCATTTTGACACACCTTCTTGAGATTAGTGAGATAAATAGTTTTTTTTCTGTTTCTTTATATCGCGAGTGACGAAATGTTTACAAGAGTTTCACCTTCACGCGTTTTCCTTTGTACGTCACCGTCTTGATGGGATACAAATGGCCACTGGGTGAGGTACAGTGAATCTGTAATGTTCGTTCTTTCACCGATTGGGGATAGGTGCCCTGTTGGTCGCCAATCAGCAATGTCTGCTTCTTGTCGTCGTAGGCGAGGGGGATTTGCAGGTACTCGCCACGCTCGTAGGCGTAGGTCACTCCGTTGTCCTCGTAATAGGTGAAAGTGCCGTCGGCTCCCTGATATACGTGGATGGTGAGCGTGTCGGCCTTCATTTCCGCCGTGTGTTGCATGGGTTGGCCGGTGACGAGGATGCTGCCCGCAGGTACGTAAAGGGGGATGCGTCCGTAAGGGGCATCGGCTTTCAGCGTCTGTCCGCCTTCATAGTCTTTTCCTGTATAGAAGTCGTACCACGTGCGTCCTTCAGGCAGATAAACCTCTCTGCTACGCGCCTTGTATTCATAGACGGGAGCCACCATCAGGGCAGGGCCGAGCATGTATTGGTCGCCCACGTCGTACGTGTTTTTATCGTGTGTAAAGTCCATTGCCAAGGCACGCATCAGGGTGTAATCAGCATGATGGGCAGCACCAGCCAAGCTATAGAGGTAGGGCATCAATTGGTAACGGAGATTGAGGTAGTAGGCCATGCTCTCGTAAGCCTCGTGTCCCTCGGGGGCAATGTGCCACGGCTCGCGGTAGGGGAATTGCCCGTGTGAGCGGAAGAGTGGGCAGAGGGCACCGAATTGGAACCAGCGGGTGTTCAATTCGCGCCATTCGTCCAGTGTCTCGCTCTCCTTGCCGTTTCTCAAGTAGTTGTTATAGGCATTTACATAGCGGTTTTCCACACAGAAACCACCTATGTCCATTGTCCAGAAGGGCACTCCGCTGAGTGAGAAGTTGATGCCTGCGGGGATTTGTGCCTTCAAGTCCTCCCAACGCGAAGCAATGTCGCCACTCCACGTGGCCGTGGAATAACGCTGAAGTCCGGCAAAGCCCGAGCGGGTGAGCTGGAAGACACGTCGGTCGGGGTCCTCTTCGCGTAAGCCTGTGTAGATGGCATGGGCATTCATCAAGGCGTAGGCATTGAAATATTGTGCCGAAGGGCCAAGGGCGGTAGGGCCACAAAGTGCCTTGCGGTACTCCATATCCGTACAATCGCGCACGTTCGGTTCGCTGGCATCCATCCACCAGGCGTCGATGCCAAGGGGGTAGAGGTGGTCGCGCAATTGTTCCCAAAAGAGTTTGCGTGCACCGTAGCTGTAGGCATCGTAGAAGGAACCTATGTATCCGGGACCTATCCAGTCGCGGATGCTATCGCGCACGGCTTGCTGATACATCCATCCCTGTCGGTCGAATTGCTTGTAGTGCTCGGTGGAGGCATAAAACTTCGGCCATACGGAAATCATCAGACGTGCATTCTTCTCGTGCACCTCGTCCACCATCCCTTTAGGGTCGGGGAAACGTGTGGAGTCGAACTCGTGGCTTCCCCAAGCATCCTCGGGCCAATAGCTCCAATCCTGCACGATGTTGTCGATGGGTAGTTGGCGTTGGCGAAACTCTTCCAAGGTTTCGGTCAGCTCCTTCTGGGTCTTATAGCGCTCACGACTTTGCCAATATCCCATTGCCCAACGGGGCATTACAGGGGCTTTGCCCGTCAGTGTGCGATATCCGCTAATCACCTCGTCCATCGTTTCACCGGCAATAAGGTAATAGTCAATCTGTTCCTCCATTTCATTCCAAATGGTCAAACGATTGCGTTCTTCCTCTGTACGTGGTGTCAGTACACGCAATCCACAGTATGACTCCCCTCCATCGGGTTTCCATTCGATACGTAGCTTTACACGCTTGCCTTTCTGCATGGGGAGGCTGAACTTGTGTGCATTGGGATTCCAAGCCGTGCGCCACCGTTCGGGCACAATGAGTTTGCCGTCAGCATATACACTGATGTATCCTGCGTAGTAAAGTAGAAAATCGTGTGTGCCCGTAGCGTGTGGCTCGAGGTAGCCTTCATACGTTACTTCTGCACCATAGAGAGGGACTTCCTTGGGGAGATTCTTGATGGTTTTAAGATTCTCGAAGTAAAGGGAATCTTCACGGCGCACGAAAGGATTCTTTAATTGCTTGTGGCGATAAGTGCCTGTGAGACCCTCTGCTTTGCCTTCTTTATTATATAAGGTAAAGGCATGGTGCAATTGGGTATAATCGCGCGGGTCGCCTACACGTCCTAAAGAATAGCTGTCCCATAAGATGCCATATCCTTCGGTTGAAACAATGAAGGGTACAGACACTTTTGTGTTGTATTGGAAAAGTTCTTCGCTTTTCCCCTTATAATTGAACTCGTCTGCTTGGTGTTGTCCCAATCCATAAAGCGCTTCTTCTTCGGAGCCTATGAAACTATAACATGTGGTGTATGCACTTTTTCCATCTGCCTCTATAGGGGTGAATGAACGTGTTGGAAGGTGCTCACTCAATAATGGGTCGCCATTGGGACGCACAAAACGTATGCGGCCATCCTTCAAATCTACCTTTGTGATGACTTTGTCTGTCGTTAATGTAGCTGTTTGTAAGTCTTGGGAAACTTTGTACAAGGGCTTCTCCCATGTGCTGGGTACAACGATAAGGCTACTGTCTTTGGGGAACGATTCATTCGGAACGATTGTTACGCGGATGATGTTTTCCATTACAGGTTGTAGCCGTATGGTGTGCCTGCCATGTGCCGGGTGTACGAGTAATGTGCTGTCTGTGTGATGAATAAGGGCAGTCTGATTGGTCGTGTTTTGGGCCATCAATGTGGCTGACACAGATAAGAGCAGAAGTGTTATTAGTTTTTGTAAACGAGTCATGGGTAATAGATTTTTTATTTTTTACGATGATTCAGATAATAAATTCATATTTACACTGAATGTACTATATAAAAAACAAGAGAAAGGCCTTGCTAATATTTGGAGGCATAGCCTTTCTGTATTGCTGTATTGGGGATTTAATTCAGACCTTTTTGGATTACATCGTATGCTTCATCCATGGTGGCTTTCATATTTTCCGGCCCTTCACCTTTAGGTGGAATAGGTTTATGGATTGTAAGGGTGAGGGGATGGAAGTTTACAAATCCTTTGTGGGTGCGGGGGTATACATCGAAAGAGCCTGTAATCGTGAGGGGTACCACGGGCATCTGCAATTGGTCGGCCAGTTGGAAAGCCCCCTTTTTGAAGGCTATCATGCGTCCATCCCATGAACGGCTTCCTTCAGGGAAAACAACGAGTGAAGTTCCTCCTTGCAAGATATTTCTTGCTCGATCAATGGTCTGTTTGATAGCTTTCGGTCCACTTTTATCTACAAAAATATATCCTGCATCATAACATGCACGTCCGATGAGAGGGGCGTGGCGTAAACTTGCTTTCAGCATCCATTTGAAGTTTCGTCCAAGGAATCCCAAAATGATAAAAATGTCGAATGCACCTTGGTGGTTGGCTACAAATACGTATGATGTTTTTTTATCGATATTTTCATGTCCACGCACCTTTATTGGGAGTAGAAGCAAGCGTATGGTAAACCAACCCCACACTTTGGCTGGATAATATCCGAAGAAATGACCGCCACCCAGAAGACACCCAAGGCTAGTGACAAAGGCTGTCAGAATGGTGCTGACCAGCATCAGAGGTAAGGCGATGAACAGTTGATAAAGATAATATAAGAATTTCATATCCGTTACTCTTTATATATATTTTAGCGGTGCAAAGATACTATATCGCAAGCAAAGTACAAAAATATCGCTATAATATTTTGTTTGCAAGGATTGTCCGATATTTCTTTCTTGCCTGTTCGTCTATTCTCTTTTTAGCGTAATGACGGTTATTTCGGGCCATGCTCCAAAGCGATAGGGTATCATCACTGAACCAAGGCCGGCATTGACATGCAAGCCACGGCCGTTTTCTATGTAGAGGCCTCCCCATTCAGGATATATCCATGCTGAGGGCGAGAAGCATCCCAAACGGAATTGCATGGCATGGGTGTGTCCTGAAAGCATGAGTTGGATGTCTGTTTCTGGAAGTACTTTTCTGCGCCAATGGCTTGGGTCGTGGCTTAGCAATATCTTAAACATCCCTTCTGTCCCTTGAGTGGCACGCGGAAGGTCGCCAAGGGCAGGGAAGGGTGGTTTCCCATCGTTTTCCACTCCCACCACGGCTATACTATCGTTTCCTCGTTTGACAATTTTATTCTCATTCAGTAGCAATTGCCATCCCATAAGGATTTGTCGCCTCTTCAAATCATTCAGATTCTCGACCCTTGCACGATTGCTTGGCCATCGGCGATAGGTGCCGTAATCATGATTTCCCAAGACGGAAAAAACGCCATCGCGTGCATGTAGTTTGCTGAGGATTTCTTCTGAAACATTCAACTCCGTTGCCTCATTGTTTACCAAGTCGCCTGTGAAGGCTATCAAATCGGGTTCTTGAGCATTGATAAGGTTTACGGCACGTTGTATGTCGTCGGGGTATCGTGCAATAGTACCTAAGTGAAAATCAGAAATTTGTACGATGCGGTATCCGTCAAAAGCCTCAGGAATATCGGGGTGGTTGAACGTGACTTCTTTGACTTCATAACGTCGCCATCCGTAAATAAAACCATATAGAATAATGTAAGCTCCTGCACAAGCAACTACGATACCGACAATGTTGAATACCCTTTCTATAGGCCATTTGAATAGTATGCCTAACATTGGTATTTTCCCTATCTGAGAAAAAGTTTTTCCTAACAGAGAAAAAATAACGAACAAGCATTTGGGCACTGTTATAGTAAGGAAAGTGACCATATAGACTCCCGTCAGCATAACTCGCATAGAAGTGAAATTGTCGCCAAACATTAGGCAAATGAGGCTTACTGTGAGCACCAACGAAGGTAACCACCAAAGCATTCGAACCCATCGGCGACGAGATACACAGGGCTTCACAAATTGGAAATAAATGTATGTGTCAGGAAGCCACATTAAGAATAGTAAAAGAAAAAATATTCTGTGAATCATTGTATTTGTAAGTTTTGTTAAATCAATAATTAAAGTATGTTGGCAAGAAATGCTTGCATCTTTTTCTCGGGTAATCCTCGACGGATGGCATAATCAGAAAGTTGTTCATGCGATATTCTTCCTACCGCGAAGTAGTGTGCGGCAGGGTGGGCTATCATCAATCCGCTAACTGAGGCATGAGGGGACATGGCTCCATGTTCGGTTAAAGAAATACCTATGTGTTTCATCTCCAAAAGTTCGTCAAGAATGAAATTTACAGATTGGTCAGGCAACGAAGGATAACCTACCGCAGGGCGTATACCTTGAAATTCTTCGCGATGAAGTTGTGCTACAGTCAGGCATTCATCGGGTGCATATCCCCACATTTCGCGGCGTACATGTTGGTGTAACACTTCAGCCGTAGCTTCAGCCAAACGGTCAGCTAATGTCTGTACAAGCAGGTTTTTATAAGGGTCGTTTGTGAAAAGCGTCAGCATCTGTTTGTCAATCGTTGTGGCAAACACTCCTACACAATCTTTCACTCCCGATGCAAGAGGACGAACAAAATCGCTTAGGCATAGAAAAGGTGCATCAGAGTCGGCATTTGTTTGTTGTCTGAGAAGTGGCAAGCGTAGATTGTCCAGAAGCAGGTCATCTCCATCGGCATTGGCTTCGCACAAGCGGCAGATGGCGTATGTGGAGAATTGCCCATTGAGTGAATATAGCATCCGCTCTGCCTCTTTGAACAATTGCATGGCTTCGGCAGCTTGTGCACGTTCTTCTACAGGAAACGAAGCTAACCATAAAGCACGGCACGAATCGCATCCATGTACATTGGCAATGGATGCAAAGCGTGGAGGAAATCCCCATGCGTGAAAGAAGTAAGTCCAGTTTATATATCCAATCACTTCATGGATAGGATGGACGAAACGCTTCTTGTTCATCTGCGTCAATGAAGGGTTAACGGTCAAACTCTAAACATTGGCCGAGTACTTGTGCATTGACTTTTCCGCCTGCATACACTGATTGTCCATTGACGAATGTTTGCTCGACTTTCCAACGATAGGTATGTCCTTCCATAGGGCTCCATCCGCATTTGCTTAGGATGGTGTCTGATGTTACTTGCCAAGGGGTATTAGGGCGTATGAGTACAATGTCCGCTTTGTATCCAGTGCGAAGGTATCCGCGTCTTTTGATTTGGAAGAGGCGGGCAGGAGCGTGGCACATTTTTTCGACCAATAGAGGAAGACTGAGTATTCCTTTATCTACCATCTCAAGCATTGTTACCAGGGAGAATTGTACCATGGGCATACCTGACACGGCTTTCAGGCTTCCTCCTTGCTTTTCGTCAAGCAAATGAGGAGCATGGTCAGTGCCAATCACGTCGATGCGTCCATCCGAGAGTCCTTTGCGCAATGCTTCGCGGTCGGTGGCTTTCTTGATTGCAGGATTGCATTTGATGCGTGTACCTAAAGTCTTGTAATCTTCATCGGTGAAATGGAGGTGAGCCACACATGCCTCGGCTGTTATGAGTTTCTCAGACGTAAGCGGAGTGGGAGAGAATAGAGAAAGCTCTTTCTCTGTTGTCACATGGGCGATGTGCAGGCGTGCACCGGTAGCTTTGGCTAACTCAACGGCTTGGGCAGTAGAGCGATAACATGCTTCCGTGTCGCGGATGATTGGATGAAAACGTACGTCAGGGTCATCTCCTTCGGTGGCTTTTATACGTTGGATATTGTCTCCTATTATCTGTTGGTCTTCGCAATGCGTCATGATGAGCATTCCTGCATCGGAGAAAATATTTTTTAGGGCTTCTTCCCTGTCTACCAGCATATTGCCTGTGCTCGAACCCATAAATAGCTTTACACCACATACTTTTGACTTGTCGAGAAGAGGAAGGAGTGAGGCATTGTCGTTGGTTGCTCCAAAAAAGAAGCTATAGTTTACCATGCTCTTTGTGGCTGCATCAGCAAACTTGGCTTCAAGTGCCTCAATAGTGGTTGTTTGTGGCACAGTGTTGGGCATATCCATATAGGATGTTACTCCTCCGGCAGCAGCAGCGCAACTTTCACTTACGATGTCGGCTTTATGAGTGAGGCCCGGGTCGCGGAAGTGGACATGGTCGTCTATTACACCGGGTATAAGAAACATGCCTGTGGCATCAATCTCTGTGTCACATGGGGCAGAAGGTGATTCATGCTCAAGAAGTATTTCAGAAATACATTCGTTCTCAATTACCAAATGTCCAAGGAATGTCTGCCCTTCGTTGACGAGGGTTGCATTGCGGATAATTGTTCTCATCAGTTTGCAGGTTTAGGGTATTTCTTGAACCAACCGTCCCAACGGAGACGTATCACGCCGAACATGGCTTCGCTGAAGATTCCTCCGCTCATTTTCGAGGTTCCCAATTCGCGGTTGATGAAGATAACGGGTACTTCCTTGATTTTGAAACCGCATTTGTAGGTCGTGTATTTCATTTCAATCTGGAAAGCATATCCTTTGAAGCGGATATCATTGAGATTGATTGTTTCTAACACACGGCGACGATAGCACTTGAATCCGGCCGTGGTGTCGTGAATCTTTACACCGGTGATGAGGCGCACGTATTTTGATGCGAAATAGCTCATCAGTACACGTCCCATAGGCCAGTTGACTACATTTACACCGCTGACATAGCGCGAACCGATGGCCAAATCAAATCTTTCGTCAGCACATGCTGAGTAGAGGCGTGGAAGGTCGTTGGGATTGTGCGAAAAGTCGGCATCCATCTCGAAAATGTAGTCATACTTGTGTTCGACGGCCCACTTGAATCCTGTGATATAAGCCGTGCCAAGGCCAAGTTTGCCTGTACGTTCAATCATAAAGAGTTGTTCAGGAAACTCTTTTTGAAGTTCTTTGACGATAGCGGCCGTGCCATCAGGCGAACCGTCTTCGATTACTAAGATATGAAAAGGCTTCTCCAAGCCGAATACGGCACGGATGATGTTTTCGATGTTTTCCTTCTCGTTGTAGGTGGGGATGATGACTATGCTATCTGATGCGGTCATACGATTGTTATTTTTTTTACCTTTGTTTATTTAAACGCACAAAAGTAATAATTATCAATTGAATATACGAATAGTTAACGTGAATTAACGCTATTATCCTAAAAAAAAGCGCATCTCTTCACAGAGACACGCTTTCGTACACAAATATTTGCGCAGTTTTCCAAATAGGGAAGCAAGCAAAAATCCCATATTTGGAGATTTATTCACCTTTATAAAACTTTTTTGTACAGATCGAGAATGATTTCCTCAGTCACTTCACGTGGGTTACCTGGTGTGCAGACATCGGCGAAGGCTGATTTTGCCAACTTGGGAAGGTCGCTCTCCTTGATTCCGATTTCTGTCAAGTGTTGAGGAATACCTACGCGGATAGAGAGTTGGCGAACTGCGTCGCAAGCGGCAGCAGCGGCCTCTTCCTTGCTCATACCGTCTTTATATACGTTCATGGCCTTGGCAATGTCAACATACTTGTCGAGAGCGGCGGGAGCATTGAACTCCATGATGGTGGGAAGCAACAGAGCGTTGGCTACACCGTGAGGAATGTCAAAGATGGCGCCAAGCGGATGAGCCATACCGTGAACGACACCCAAACCTACGTTAGAGAAGGCCATACCTGCGATGTATTGTGCCACGGCCATACCGTTGCGTGCTTCGGCATTATTCGGCTCGTTTACAGCTGTTTCCAAGTAGCGTGCAATCATTTCGATGGCTTTGATTTCAAACATGTCGCTCATTTCCCAAGCGCCCTTGGTAATCAAACCTTCGATGGCATGAGTCAAAGCGTCCAAACCTGTTGAAGCGGTAAGGCTCTTTGGCAGAGTGTACATCAATTCGGCATCCACGATAGCAATGGCGGGGATGTCGTTGGGGTCAACGCACACCATCTTCTTCTCGTTCACTTCGTCGGTAATCACGTAGTTGATGGTTACCTCGGCTGCTGTACCAGCGGTAGTGGGCAGGGCGATGATAGGTACTGATTTTTTCTTGGTAGGAGCTACACCTTCGAGCGAAACCACGTCGGCAAATTCAGGATTGTTTGTGATGATACCGATTGCCTTGGATGTATCAATGGACGAACCGCCACCGATGGCAAGGATGAAGTCGGCTCCTGATTCTGCAAATGCTTTCACACCGGCATTTACATTGCTTACTGTGGGGTTGGGTTTGATGTCGCTGAACACTACGTATGGGATATTGGCTGCTTCAAGCACTTTCAGCACTTTGTCGGCTACACCGAACTTCAGCAAGTCCTTGTCGGTGGCTACAAATGCCTTGTTCAATCCCAAACGCTTGATTTCCTGAGGCAACACTTCGCGTGCGCCAGGTCCGAAGTATGACACTTCGTTCAAAACAAATCTGTTAATCATAGTTTTCATTAATGTTTATGAAATGGTATTGCTTAAAATCGCGACAAAGTAACGAATAATTTTCCAATAATCGCACATTCTGTTTTATGTTATAAAGCAGGAAAAAGAAAATTATTTATTCCTTATGTACCTTTTTTTTTATAATAAATGTGTATATTTGCACCAATATCAAAAATGCAGATAAAAACAATAACGTTTCAAAACACGTAATAATCATGAAGAAAACGATTCTTTTGGCCGCTCTGATGGCATTCATAGGTTTGAAAACGAGTGCTTCGGATTTCGGTAAAGAGGTAAAATGGGACAGACACAGTTTGATTATTGATGGCAAGCGCGTATGCCCCGTCATGGGCGAAGTGCATTATTCGCGTATCCCAGCCAACGAGTGGGAGAGAGAGGTTCGGAAGATGAAAGAGGGTGGAGTGACCATCCTTGCTACCTATATCTTTTGGAATCACGTTGAGGAGCAGGAGGGCATCTTCCGTTGGGATGGTCAGCGAGCCTTACGCCAGTTTATCGAAGTGTGCAAAAAGCAGGAAATGCCTGTGATATTGCGCTTAGGCCCCTTCTGTCACGGAGAGGTGCGCAACGGAGGAATCCCTGATTGGATGTTTACCAAAGGATGCAAGTTGAGGGAGCAAAACCCCACATTCATGCATCATTGCGAATTGCTTTACCGCCAGATATTCACTCAAGTGCAAGGGCTTCAATGGAAAGATGGAGGCCCTGTGATTGCCGTTCAGTTCGACAATGAATACCGCGGACGTGGCGAATACCTGATGGCCCTGAAGAATATTGCCCTTCAAGTGGGTTTTGACCTTCCTTTTTATACACGTACAGGATGGCCCGAGCTTCGCACACCCGTACCTTTTGGTGAAATGATACCCCTGTATGGCGATTATGCCGACGGCTTCTGGGACAAAGGCATAGGAGAAGGTGAAGGTAATTACTACAAGGCTTTCAACTTCAAGGCTTTCCGCTCGTCAACGGCCATTGGTACCGACTTGCTTGGCAAGCAAGAGGAGAAGGTGAACAAGGGCGATGAAGATTATCCCTATTTCACATGCGAATTGGGTGGAGGTATGGCCACGGCTTACCATCGTCGTCCGTATGTCTATCCCGAGGATGCCTATTCGATGGCTTTGGTCAAATTGGGTAGTGGTTCAAACCTCTTGGGATATTATATGTATCACGGAGGTACCAATCCCGAGGGTGTGTTACACACACTGAACGAGGTACAAACCTCGCCAGGTACGGCCAACAACGACCTGCCTGTGTGCACCTACGACTTTCAGGCTCCGCTTGGTGAGTTCGGACAAACCTATCCGCAATATTATCAGTTGCGCCCCATCCACCTCTTCATGCAGGATTGGGGAGAGACGATAGCCACCATGGAGGCCTCATTCCCCTCCAAGCAAGATTTGAAGCAAGGCGAGGACACTGAACTCCGTTGGGCCATCAGAGAAGCCGATGGCAAAGGATTCATCTTTGTCAACAACTACGAACGCTTCTATCCCTTGAGTACCAAGAAGGGTGTACGCCTCGAGGCTTGTGGCGTGAAATTGCCCAAGATGACAATCCCCAGTGGTACCATGGCTATTTTCCCCGTCAACATAGATGGTATCCGCTATGCAACGGCTCAATTGGTAGCCCGTCGTGATGGAAACATCTACATGATGCAGATCGAGGGAATACCCACCACCATCTCGTTGCAAGATGGAAAGACATTGAAGAATGTGAAGCCACGCGGATTGGAGAAGGCCGTTTACAGGAATCTCTACCTCATCACCCGCGAGGAAGCCGAGCACTTCGACTTGCCAACTGATTCCTCGTCAACTCGTCAACTCGTCAACCTGTCAACTGGGATAGCCTTTGCGAAGATTAAAGAGGCAGGCCCTTTGCGCACCATCAAGAAAGGTAAGGCCAAAGTAGCCGAAGCACCGTCGGAAGAGGAGTGGAAGCAGGCAGCCCTTTATACCATCGACCTCAGTACCGTCGCTACGCGCGAAGATGCGTTGCTCAGCATTGAGTATCAGGGAGATTGTGCCCGCCTCTATGCTGATGGAAAACTCATCAACGACAACTTCCAATACGGACGTCCCTTCCTCTATGGCTTGTGGCGGTTGCCTAAGGATGTGAACGAATTGCAACTCCGCATCTTGCCCACGCAAGAGGGTGCGCCCATCTATCTGCCTCGCGAAGCCGACAAACGTGCGGGCGAAGGGGTGAAAAGCATCAAGGTGATGCCTCGCCGATAATATTTCGCAGCACATTAACTAATTTTAAACGCAGAGGGTTCAAAGTTCAAGGTTTAAAGTTCAAAGTTTAAATCTTGAACTTTTTTTATGTCGTCTTTGTCATACTGACCTTGGGAGGAAGTATCTGTGAACGTAAGCATTACATTTTACTTTTTTACTTTCCTACGGTCAGTCGAAAACTTCTTTTGATTTGTTCATTAAGGTATGGTCTTCTTTATGGAAAGAAGTAAAAAGATAACAAAAAAGAAGAACCACCGACTACACCGAAATGGCTACTCCGAATGCGGAAGTCTTTAGTATGAGCATTTCCAATGCGCCTATATACCTTATTATATATATGCCAATGTGCTAATTAATGTGCTAATGTGGATTAATGTGCCAATATGCCAATAACCATGCGGCACTATACATTGGCATATTAGCATATTGGCATAATAGCACATTAGCACATTGTCACTCGTAGCTTGTGTTCATCGCATCACAGATGCTTATACTCATATCCTCAGCATTTCAAATGCTGAATGATAGGGCAGGAGAGTTTGAAATGAACAGTTAGCGGCTTACCCAAGTGAACTACTTACGGCTACCCCAAGTGAATAACTTACGGCTTGGGAAGTGAACAGTTAACGGCTCGACAAGTGAACAGTTATTCACTTCCCAAGCCGTTTATTATTGCTTTTATATATGAATAACAATTCCTTTATGTAGCTGATAATCAGATAGAATGCAAATCCGTAAAATCTGCCGAGAAATCACTTAAGCGTTAGTGAAAAATCACTTAAGCGTTAGCAAGAAATCACTTAAGCGATAATTTGGTAACGCTTAAGCGTTACCAAACTAAGTCTTAAGCGTTATTCAGCCACGCTTAAGCCTGCTTGAATAAGTGTAAGAGATAGGGCGCTAACCCTTGATATTCTTGAAAAAACGCTCTCCATTTAACGTATAAATGCTTCAACCTTTCAACGAAAAGCGTATCAATGTCGAACGAATAAACTTTTCATCGCCTCAACCCTTCAACTTCTCAACGCAACTCTGTTGCATTTCAACCGTAACGAAGTTACCCGTCAACCGTTTCATCCGTTTCATCCGTGTGCCATTCCTTGTCAACTTGTCAACTGATTGTAGATTGTTACTCGTAGCTTGTAGCTCATTACTAATTCCCGTTTATACCTTGTAATTGGTAAATTGTACATGAATTTCTGTTCTTCAACATAAAACTGTAAAATTCTTAACTTTTAATTTTTCATTTTTAATTTAAATCTTTATCTTTGCCGCGTCAAAGTGCGTAGTGTCGCGCGATGATGACTGACATTGTGGAAAAATATAGCGTTTGCTATTATTCTAACCGTCTATTGAAACTTAGGAACTTTCAACAAGAGTCATGGTTAAGAATAAGGTGGCAGATGCCTGCGTATAGCGTAGGTACATCTTATTTCTTTAGTGACTCAGGTATCCTAAGACCTCAATAGACAAAGACATAAAAGATGTGCTTGCGCTTCTTCTTTGTATGAGGTTCTTAGGATTTTGCATTCACTGTTTTGTTTCCGTTTTGTCTTGAGAGGAACAGAATATTAACTTTAAAAACATATCTATAATGAAAAAGGTAATGATTGCCACTATGGCACTGCTTTTTGCATTTGCCACAACAGACTGTTTGGCACAGTCGGCCAAAGAATTGGTCAAAGAACGTAAAGAACTGATGAAGGCTTCAAAAACAGAATTGAATGAAAAGGCATCGAAAGCTGCTCGCAAAGAGGCAAAAAGTCTTAAAAAAGATGGTTGGCAGACCGCTCCTGGTGCTCTGCCTTTGGAAAAGCAACTCGACAAGTCTTACATGATGCAAATGGAGTTTGATGAAGATATGTTCCCTAAATATTTGATGGGAGAAGCTATGAGTATTGGTAGCAACTACGACGCTGCTAAAATGCAGGCATTGGAATTAGCCAAGCAAAACTTGGCAGGACAAATTCAAACCGAAGTAACTGCCTTGATTGAAAATACCGTAGCCAACGAACAATTGGATGCTGAACAGGCTGCTAGCGTGACCCGCAGTGTAATGGCCAGCAAGAATTTGATTTCGCAAAGCATTGGTCGTACCATTACAGTGATGGAAGTATATCGCACTTTGAAAAACAAAAATAAAGAAGTACTTGTACGCATTGCCTACAACAGCGAAATGGCCAAGAAAGCAGCCCTCAAAGCCGTGAAAGAAGATCTCGAAAAGAAAGGGGATGAATTGCATAACAAGTTGGACGAACTTCTTGGTTGGTAAATCGATATGAAACGTTTCCGGTTATCTTTCACCGTATGCTTACTACTGTTTTCTGTTGTGCTCTGTGCACAGCGGACAGAGCGGGTACGTGCCGAATACACCTATCATGCTCCAGAAAACGTAACCTTAGAAGCCGCTAAGCGTACTGCACTTGAACGTGCCAAGTTGCAAGCCATTGCTGACGAGTTTGGTACTGTAGTTTCGCAAAGCAACACCACTTTCGTAACCAATCAGAGCGGAGAATCAAACACAGATTTCTTCTCCTTGGCAGGTAGTGAAGTGAAAGGTGAGTGGATTGAGACCATTGGTGAACCCAAGTACAGCATCAGTTATGAACAGGAGATGCTGGTGGTAAAAGTAGCTGTAGGCGGACGTATCCGTGAGATTGTCAGTGCACAGATAGAATTCAAAGCGGAGGTTCTTTGCAACGGTACAGACCTGAAGTTTGCTCGTACTGATTTCAAGAGTGGTGATGACCTCTATCTCTACTTCCAGTCACCCGTAGATGGTTACTTGACAGTCTATCTGCTCGATGATGTCAGTCAGATGGTCTATTGTTTGTTGCCCTACAAAAGGTCATCAGAGGCAGTCGCTCCTATTGAACATGATAAGCCGTACATTTTTTTCTCTGCCAAACATGCTGGTAATAAGGCTCATTTAGTAGATGAATACACCATGACGTGCAGTCGCCCGCAAGAACATAACACCTTATATATAATATTCTCCACCAACGAATTTGCAAAAGCTAATTCTAACAACGTAGATGAATTGCTTCCGCAAGAACTCTCTTTTGAAGAGTTTCAGAAGTGGTTGGCGAAGGGAAGGAATAGGGATAAGAAGATGCAGAGTATGAATTATGTAATAACAATAAAAAAATGAGTTCAAACAAACTATCAGCGAAAGATAAGAATACTCTATATGACTATTTATGTCTGTATGAATATGAATTGAAAGACAAGGCAGGTTCTTTTGATCTAAACCATCATGAGCTAAATACATTTCTAAAAACAAATAGAATATATTTAGGAGCATTGAATAATAGCGAACGAAAGAAAAGCAAAAAATATTCATATACAATACTATATACACAAAGGCGTGATGATAAAGTTTCAAAAGATGATAAAGTACATCATTTGCTTCGTCATATAAGAAATTCGATTGCTCATGGATTGATAAAAAAAGGAAAAGGGAGGATTGCCTCATTACAAGATAGGGGTAAGCAAGACCAAGAAACCATGCAAGGTCAAATTGAAATAAATTTACTATATGCCTTAATAAATCAATTAATTAAAGCAAATAGCAGTGATTATGAAAAAGTTATTATTCTTATTGATTGTATGTTTTTTTAATTGCAATGCCATATTTTCACAGACGTTAGAGGAAAAAATACAGGAAGCAGAAAGGATGAATACTTCTGAAGCATATTTTAGTGTGGGATATGATTGTATCAATTACAAACAAGAAGAGAGTGGCTTTAAATTGTGGTTAAAAGCCGCAGAAATGGGACATTCAGATGCAATGTATAACGTTAGCATTTGTTATGCAAACGGTGAATATACCACGCGAAATGACGATTTGGCATTTTATTGGTGTCAGAAATCTGCTGAAAATGGGAATGTTCATGCTTATGGACAATTAGCTTTTTATTACTCGGAAGGAATAGGTTGCACTAAAGATTTTAAGAAATCGTATGAGTTGACACAAAAAGCCATTGCAGGTGGATTCGATTATGGTTACTATCATTTGGCATTCATGTATGCGAAAGGTGAAGGTGTCCTTAAAGATAAAAATGAGGCATTGAAATATATAGACATAGCTATTGAGAAGTGCGGGAAATATGGATCTATGGCAAGTCAATACTTGGCAGGAAAAGGCGAGATTTATTCTTTGTTTGATGACAAACAGAATGCTATTGATATCTGGTACAACCTGATTGATCATTATATGGATTATATCTGTAACGAAATGATTGTAGCTTATGAAAGGGGGTTTGATGACTATTTCCCATATATTATGAAGCATCTTTATGACATAGATATTACATCTGTATCATCAGAAATAGATGCAAAAAATAATTATGCATTGATAATAGGAAATGAGAATTACAAAAATGTTGCAAAGGTCCCTTATGCCCGTTATGATAGTTTTGGTTTTTATCTGTATTGCCGTTATCTGCTGCATATTCCTGATGAACAGATTTGTTTCGGTTATGATACAACATTAGGAGAACTTCGTAGGGGCTTTAATTGGTTGAAACAGAATATGCAGATAGCAAATGGGAATGCTAAAGTTGTGGTGTATTATGCAGGTCACGGCATTCCAGACGAAAATACTCAATCGGCTTATTTACTACCTGTAGATGGAACAGGTTCCAATGCCCGTACTGGCTATGGATTGAGTTCATTATACAAAACATTGTCGTCCATCCCTTCTGAGTCTGTCACCGTATTATTAGATGCTTGCTTTAGTGGATCAAAGCGCGAAGGAGATATGTTGGCTTCGGCCCGTGGTGTCGCCATTAAAGTCAAGGAAGAAAAACCACAAGGAAATTTGGTAGTACTTTCAGCTTCAAAAGGAGATGAAACTGCTTATCCATACAATGAAAAAAAACATGGTTTGTTTACATATTATTTATTGGAGAAATTGCGAATGAGCAAAGGCTATACTACATTAGGTGAATTGTCCGATTACGTAACGGATAAAGTAAGAAGATCATCAATCATAAATAACGGCAAATTGCAAACTCCAACTATTGTTACTTCTATGTCAGATGAGTGGAGAAATAGAGTTTTAAACAATTAAAACAATTAAAAAATGGATTATAAAAAAATTGTATTATTGGTAATGTTGAATTGTATATCCTTATTGTCATTTTCGCAATCTGCAGTAGAATTGTATAATAAAGGAGTGGAATACCATAATCGTAAGGATTTTAAACAAGCATTCCAATGGTTTAAAAAAGCTGCAGATAAAGGAGATGAATCAGCATGTCTTACGGTTGCTAATTACTACACAGCTGGAACTGGAATAGAGCAAGACTTGAAACAGGCTGAGATATATTATAAAAAATGTCCTGATGATGCTTTTGCTCAAAGCCAATTGGCACATTTTTATTATTATGGGAACGGAGGTATAAGCGTAAATTATCCTTTAGCTTTTAATCTATCAAAAAAGGCTGCAGAAAAAGGTGAATTAAGTGCGAAATACCTGTTAGGTATTTGTTATCATTATGGTAAAGGAGTTCCTCAAGATTATTCAAAAGCCTTTGAGTGGTTTTTGAAATCTGCAGAGCAAGGCCATAAAGAAGGCCTGTATTCCACTGCTCTCTGTTATTATAATGGTGAAGGTGCTCCTCAAGATTATTCAAAAGCCTTTGAGTGGTTTTTGAAATCTGCAGAGCAAGGCCATAAAGAAGGCCTGTATTCCACTGCTCTCTGTTATTATAATGGTGAAGGTGCCCC
>JAFWYQ010000009.1 GCA_017517605.1 Bacteroidaceae bacterium | reverse complement strand
GTGTGGCTACGATGGTGGTGTCGGAAATAAAGGAGAGGTTGTCGCCAAAGAAGGCACCGCCCACTACGATAGCCACTATCATTGGCAGGTTGACGCCCGTTTGTGAAGCCACACCCACGGCCATGGGGGTGAGGGCCACTACGGTGCCAACTGAAGTGCCGATGGAGAGAGAGATGAAGCAAGAGGCAAGGAAGAGGCCTGGGAGTAACATACTTTCGGGTAAAAATTGCAGAGTGAGGTTGACGGTGGCATCCACGGCTCCCATGGCTTTTGCCGACTGGGCAAAGGCTCCGGCAAGGATGAATATCCATATCATCAGCATCATGCCGGGATTGGCCGCTCCTTTGGAGAATTGCTCGATGCGTTGCGTCAGCGTAAGGTCACGGGTGATGCAGACGGCATAAATGGATGAAACAACAAAAGCTACCGTGATGGGCACTTTGTAGAAGTCGTTCACAATAATGGAGGTGACCAGATAGAGCACCAGAAAGACGAGTAGGGGGGAGAGGGAGAACCAGTTACACTTCATAGCATCAATTTATATGAGGCACGGATTACACGGATTTCACGGTGCATTTATATTTATCTGCTTTCTCCGTGTTAATCTGTGTAATCCGTGCCTAAACTAAAGAATCAGAGTGTTACTCCTGTCTTGAAGATGGCAATTTCGCGATAGCCCTTCTTCTCGTTGTTGACCTCTTCGCCACTGGCCACACGGATAACGTAGTCGATGAAGCGGCGGCAGGTGGTTTCCATCGGTTCGTTTTCGACGATGACACCGGCATTGAAGTCAATCCATGTAGGCTTGTTCTTGGCAAGAGCTGAGTTGGTTGAAATCTTCATGGTGGGGACGAAGGTGCCGAAGGGCGTGCCGCGTCCGGTAGTGAAGAGTACTATATGGCAACCGCAAGAGGCCAATGCTGTAGAGGCCACAAGGTCGTTGCCGGGGGCAGAAAGGAGGTTGAGTCCCTTGTGTGAGAGACGTTCGCCGTAGGCCATTACGCCACGCACGTAGTCCTTACCGCACTTTTGTGTACAGCCGAGGGCTTTCTCTTCCAATGTGGAGATACCGCCGGCCTTGTTTCCCGGTGAGGGATTCTCGCCTACGGGTTCGCCGTGAGAGAGGAAGTAGCTCTTGAAATCGTTGATGAGGCTTACCGTCTGTTCGAAGAGCTCGTTGTTTTCGCAACGGTTCATCAGTATGGTTTCGGCACCGAACATTTCGGGCACTTCGGTCAGGACAGAGGTACCTCCTTGTGCAATCAGATAGTCACTGAACATACCTAAGAGGGGGTTTGCTGTGATGCCAGAGAATCCGTCAGAACCGCCACACTTGAGACCTACGCGGAGTTCGCTCAAAGGTACGTCGGTGCGCTCGTCCTTGCTGGCCACTTCGTAGATTTGACGGAGCACTTTCATGCCCTCTTCCACTTCGTCGCCTTCAATCTTTTGGGTGACGATATATTGCACGCGTTCGCTATCCACTTCGCCTACAAACTCCTTGAACACATCCGGCTGGTTGTTCTCGCACCCGAGGCCCACTACCAGCACGGCTCCTGCATTGGGGTGCAGCACCATGTCGCGCAGGATTTTCTTGGTATTCTCATGGTCGTCGCCCAACTGAGAGCATCCGTAGTTGTGGGGATAGGAGACGATGGCGTCCACTCCCTTTCCGCCTGTTTCCTGACGGAGGCGTTCGGCCAGTTGGTTGGCAATGCCGTTTACACAACCCACGGTAGGGATAATCCATACTTCGTTGCGTACACCCACATCGCCATTCTTGCGGCGGTATCCCTTGAAGGTCAGGCCCTCGTTGGGGATGTCGAGTTTCACTTCTACCGGATTGTAAGTGTATTCAAGCAATCCGGCCAAGTTGGTTTTGATGTGGTTGTCGTTTACCCATTGTCCTTTTTTGACATCTTCGATAGCATGCCCGATGGGGTAGCCGTATTTGATGATGTCTTCACCTTTTGTAAGGTCGGTCAGCATCACTTTGTGTCCGGCAGGTGTATCTTGCAATACGTTGATGTCTTGTCCGTCAATGGTAATAGTTTCTCCAGCTTTCAGAGACTGGATAGCCACGGCCACATTGTCGGCCGGGTTGATTTTCAAATACTTGGTTTGCATGATTAGTTATAATAGTTTATAGTTATTTCTCTATAATGTCGGGGTAATAATCCACATTGTCAGCAGTCAGCAGGTCGATGGGCATGAAGTTCAGTTGCTTCACCTCTTTCTTGAAGATGAGGTGGCGGCTGAGTTCGTCGATGCTGTTATATCCCTGCCGTATGGGTTGCTGGGCAATAAGGAAACGTACCGAGCCATTTTTGAGGCACTTCACGTTGCGGTCGAGCAAGTCGTAACCCACCAAGTGGAAATCTTTGATGGCGCGTCTTTCGAGGTATTCGCCAAGGATGCCTACCTGTGAATTGAAGGTGAGTCCACATTGGATGTGGGGGTGTTCGGCAAAGAAGCGGTCGAGCAATGCGTCAACCTCTTGCGGGGAGAGTTTTACGTCAATGTCCAATTCAAATATCTGGCATTTGGGTTGGTGTTTGCTCATGTATTCTCTGAATCCCTTTTCACGATATTGCTGTTGGTTCATCAATTTGACTTTTCCGCTGTGTATGTGGCGGAAGATTACCATCTGACTCTCTTGGTTGGTCAAGAGCATCAGCATACTTCCGGCAAAATATCCACTTTGCACAGAGTTCTGTCCGAAGAATGCCAGAGGATTCAGTTCGGCAATGTTGGAATCGACGAACACAAAGGGTATCCCTGCTTGATTTAATTCCCCTATGAGAGAAAAAGTTTTTTCAGGTAGGGTAGGAGAAATTACCACGCCATCGGGATTCTGTGCAAGCACTTCTTGAATACATGCATCGAATGTGTCGGGCGTGTAAGGGTCGAAATATAACGGTGAAACGGAAAGATGAAAATCTGTAAGCCCTTCAGAGGCTTGCTTCATTCCTTTTTCTATGTCGCACCAGTAGCTTCCCTCGTTGTGCTCGGGTAATATGTATATAATCAAGAACTTCTTGTTCGATGCCAATGCACTGGCATAGACATTGGGGTGGTAGTTCAATTTCTTTAAAATCTCTTCAACCTTTTTCTTGCTGCTTTCCGACACCCCGAGTCGGCCATGCAATACACGGTCGACGGTGCCTACCGACACTTCGGCCAAGCGGGCAATGTCCTTGATTCTGATTCTTTCAGGTAGATTTTCCATCATTCTATATAATTAAGGTATAAGAATAATACCTTTTCAGTTAATTATATTATTGTCTTATAATCGGCCACGAAATTAAGCATAATTTGTGAAATAATAGCCAATAAGTGGAATTTTCTTTCTAAATAATCAAATTTTGCTCAATTATTTAGGATTTTCGGAAATAATGGCGTACCTTTGTGCACGCACACAAGTGGGTGTATGCTCATAAATATGTGCCAATGCCTCTGTAGAGAGGTGTTGCATGTTAGTTTTGAAAAACATAAAAAGGAAAAATATAATAAACTATTCTTTAAGAAAACAAGTATGGGAAAAGTTGTGACTTTAGGCGAAATTATGCTTCGTCTTTCAACTCCGGGAAACCGTCGTTTTGTTCAATCAGATGTGTTTGATGTAGTGTATGGCGGTGGTGAAGCTAATGTGGCAGTAAGTTGTGCCAACTATGGACACGATGCTTACTTTGTAACCAAGTTGCCGACTCACGAAATTGGTCAGTCAGCCGTGAATGCTTTGCGTAAGTATGGTGTAAACACCGACTTTATCGCACGAGGTGGTAACCGTGTAGGAATCTATTATCTGGAAACTGGTGCATCAATGCGTCCCAGCAAGGTGATTTACGACCGTGCAGGTTCATCTATTGCCGAAGCTGATCCTTGTGACTTTGATTTCGATGCCATTATGGAAGGTGCTGACTGGTTCCACTGGTCAGGTATCACTCCGGCCATCTCTGATAAAGCTGCTGAGTTGACCAAGTTGGCTTGCGAAGCTGCCAAGCGTCACGGTGTAACCGTATCGGTTGACCTTAATTTCCGCAAGAAGTTGTGGACAAAGGAAAAGGCCCAGTCCATCATGCGTCCCTTGATGCAGTATGTAGATGTATGTATCGGTAACGAAGAGGATGCCGAACTCTGCCTCGGCTTCAAACCCGATGCTGACGTTGAAGGTGGCAACACCGATGCTGAGGGCTACAAGGGTATCTTCGAGCAGATGGCAAAGGAGTTCGACTTCAAGTATGTCATCTCTACACTCCGTGAATCATTCTCTGCCACTCACAATGGTTGGAAGGCAATGATTTACAACGGTAAGGAATTCTATACCTCTAAGCGTTACGACATCAATCCTATCATCGACCGTGTAGGTGGTGGTGACTCATTCTCTGGTGGCGTCATCCACGGCCTTCTCACTAAGGAGACTCAGGGTGAGGCTCTCGAGTTTGCCGTAGCCGCTTCAGCCTTGAAGCATACTATCAATGGCGACTTCAACCTCGTATCTGTTGACGAAGTGGAAAGCCTTGCCGGTGGTAATGCTAACGGACGTGTTCAACGATAAATTCATGTACAATTTAATGACTTGTATCTTGTAAATTGTAATTTGTAAATGCAATTATGGCAAAATTTGATAAAATAGCAGTATTGAACAGGATGGGTGCTACAGGTATGGTGCCCGTGTTCTATCACAAGGATGCCGAAGTGGCCAAGAAGGTAGTGAAGGCTTGCTACGATGGTGGTGTTCGTGCATTCGAATTTACCAATCGTGGAGATTTTGCTCACGAAGTGTTTGCCGAGGTGGTGAAATATGCCGCTAAGGAGTGTCCCGAGATGGCATTGGGTATCGGCTCAGTGGTTGATCCCGCTACCGCAGCCCTCTATCTCCAGTTAGGTGCCAATTTTGTGGTAGGTCCTTTGTTCAACCCCGAGATTGCCAAGATTTGTAACCGTCGCCTTGTTGCCTATACTCCCGGATGCGGAAGCGTATCAGAGGTAGGTGCAGCTCAGGAGGTAGGTTGCGACCTTTGCAAGGTATTCCCCGGCGATGTGCTCGGTCCTAAGCTCGTGAAGGGCTTGATGGCTCCCATGCCTTGGTCAAAGTTGATGGTGACAGGTGGTGTAGAGCCTACTGAGGAAAACCTTACAGCATGGTTCAAGGCTGGCGTCTTCTGCGTGGGTATGGGTTCAAAGCTCTTCCCCAAAGACAAGGTGGAAGCTGAGGATTGGACTTATGTGACCGAAAAGTGCCGCGAGGCTCTTGGTTACATTGCTGCATTGCGCAAATAAACAACTAATATACTATTTTGAGACGCGGATTATGCGGTACAAACGGTGGTGAAAACCGTGTGTGCGTGCGTAATCCGCTTCTTTTTGGGTGTAAATTGCGAATTTTGCTAATGCTGACAATCAGAATGTTATCTGTAAATGGTGATTTTTTATTGAAAATATCCTTCCGAAAGTTTGTGTATTATTAGGAAAAGCTGTACCTTTGCACCCGCAAATCAGAAATAACTG
>JAFWYQ010000056.1 GCA_017517605.1 Bacteroidaceae bacterium | reverse complement strand
CAAACAAGAAATAATGGTGCCATAGCTCAGTTGGTAGTGCAAAGGACTGAAAATCCTTGTGTCCCCGGTTCGATTCCTGGTGGCACCACTGAAGCCGAAAAGGGATTGTATCACGCGATACAATCCCTTTTTTTATCTATACAAGCGCCTGCCTTTATAGAAAAGGGTAGAATAAGTTTCGATGAACGCTGAATTATACCTATCTTTGCACACCCAATAAAACATATACGATTCAATGAACTATCTGGAAATCATCGGCACTATTGTAGGACTCATCTATTTGTGGCTGGAGTACAAGGCCAGCATTTGGCTATGGGTGGCCAACGTGGTGATGCCGGCCATCTATGTGATGGTCTATTACGATGCAGGATTGTATGCCGACTTCGGCATCAACATCTACTACCTGATTATCTCCTTCTACGGCATATATTATTGGTGGAAAGGTCGGAAGCAGCATGATGCGAAGCTGACAAAAGAGGAGGCACAAGAGGAATTGCCCATCACGCGCACTCCCATGCAGACATGGAAGCAACTGGCCGTTGTCTGCACGGGTCTGTTGGTCGTGATAGCCTTCATCCTCATCCAATATACCGATAGCACGGTGCCTTGGATGGATAGTCTGACCACGGCACTCAGCATCGTGGCCATGTGGATGCTGGCCCGCAAGTATGTGGAGCAATGGCTCGTATGGATAGTAGTAGATGCCCTCAGCGCGGGACTTTACGTATATAAGGGACTTTACTTCACCGCCGGACTCTATGCACTCTACACGGTGATTGCTTACTTTGGATATAAGGAATGGATAAGATTGATGAAAGAAGCATAAGCGGCCCCGCCCTACCCCTCCCCGGAAGGGAGGGAACTGAGAATGTTGCGCCTCTGTACTCGGAGTTGGAGGGGGCTACAGGAGACTATGCCGTCATAGTGGGTGGTGGTGATTTCCCTACCCATCCCCTACCCTTGCGCTTAATGCACGAAGCCGAGCGGATAGTTTGTTGCGATGGGGCAGCCAACGAGTTTCTCGCACGCGGCCTTCGTCCGTGGCGTGTGGTGGGCGATTGCGATTCACTTTCGCCCGAAGCAATGGAAGCATTCAGCGACATCGTACGCCGCAATCCCGACCAGGAGACGAACGACCAGACGAAAGCCATCGCCTATTTAGCCAAGAGAGGTTTCCGACACATAGCCATCGTAGCTGCTACAGGACGACGCGAAGACCACACCTTGGGCAACATAAGCCTGCTCATCGAATACATGCGCCAAGGGCTGGAAGTACGTATCTATACCGATTACGGAGTATTTATCCCTTGCCAGGACACTTGTACCTTTGAATGTCCCATAGGTACAGCCGTCTCCATCTTCTCCTTCAGCACACAAGGGATGACGGCCGAAGGACTCCGCTACCCTCTACGCGACTTCACCAGCTGGTGGCAAGGGACATTGAACACTACTGACGCCCCCACCTTCACCATCCGATGCCAAGGGGAGTACTTGGTGTATTTGAATTATTAAGATTGTACAACCTCTATCGTCTGCGCCGTAACTATTCAGCGATAATACAAACGCTCAATTTATTATTTAGAAAGCAGAGACACAAAGACACAGAAAAGATATATTTGCCACTGAAAAAGGGGAAAACTCTGTGTTTCTGTGTCTCTGTGTTCTAAATAATTTGTTTCGCTGAATAGTTACTCTGCGCCATTTGTAGTTGGAAGATTATAGAACAATCCATTGGATGCCATACCTTAATACGATAAAGCCCATATCTTTATACAATAAATCCTATACTTTTATACCATAAAAGCCGTGCCTTTATACCCTTTTCACAACTGTCACGAAGCCTCTTCACAACTGTCACGAAGTCTCATCACAGTTGTCACGAAACCTCTTCACAGCTGTGAAAAGGGTATAAAGGTTGAACTTTTATGGTATAAAGGTATTATCTTTATCGTGTCGAAGTACCACCTTTTATGTGTGTCCGATAAACTTGGTTATGTATTGACGCGTTCTCTACTCCTCATCCACCACCTTTTTGCACTCCTTAAGGTATGCCTTCACGGTATTGGGGGCCAGGCACGCGGCGCGGGCCATCATCTCCACATCGTCGATTCCCAAAGCCAACAAGTAGCATATTACCAGTTTGTTCCATTCCAATCCACACGTTTCCAAACGGACATTCATTTCGGGATTCTCCAGCTTTAACAATGTCTTCAAAAGGGGCAGATACTCCGAAGTGCGTACCGCGACGCGCGCATTCTCCTTTCCATAACGCAATTGCATCAACATGGCAACCGCTGTGGTGTCATGACCCGCCAATACAAAATAGTTCAACCGGCGGTCAATCTCGCGCTGATGCAGCACAGAGTCCAACTGGTCGGTATAGCTTTTCAGCTCACGTTGCAGCATCTTTTGGTTCTGCCTCTGTTCGCTCTCCGTCTTCTTCAAGGCACGGTCTTTCTCCTTCAAGGCACGGATGTCCGCCTCCAATGCCTTAATGCTATCCTGCAAGCGTTTGATTTCCTGCTTATGTTCCTCCTTTACCCGCCGTTGCTCCTCACGCAGATGGTTCAGGGCATTAGTCTGATTGGTGACAACCCCCTTCAACCCACCTAAATTGGTGGCCGTTTCCCCCAATTGCAGTTCGGTATCGGCCAATGTCCGCTCCATATCCTTCAGTTGCGTGATGCTTGCCTGTTGCTCCTTCCGATGCCTGTTGCGCAAGATACGCAACAACACCCATGCCCCCAACAGGACGGCAACCGCCAGCAACATCCACACCCATTGCCGCAATTGCCATACGCGGTTTTCCTCTTTCAACAAGCGGTTCTCCACCTTATGCGGTAGAGCCGCCACTTTTGCCGTCCTTTTTCGTGCGGCCATATCATTCTCGTATGCCCGATACAGGTCATGATAGCGCACGGCCGTCTCCATATCGCCCATGTCGCGATATATCATGTAGAGCCGCAAATAACCGCTACATGCGGTCAGGCTATCCGCGCTCTCCACTACCCTCTCGGCATATTCAAGCGCCGATTCATACTCGCCTTTCTCGTAGTAGAGCGTAGCCAACGAAGAGTATAAGGTATATATATACGCAGAGTCGGCCAATCGGTCGGCACATTGCAACAACAGGCGCTCCGCCTCGGGATAACTCCCCTCTTCGGTCAGAAACGAAGCATAATTCTGCAACAACAGGTGGTAATTGCGCGACTGCACTCCCTTATCAGTTGCAAAGGACAATCCCTCGGCATAACAGGCACGTGCGCTGTCCCTGTAGCCCAACACATCGTACATCATTGCCATGCGCCGATAGGTGGAGACAACATAGTGTACAGAGTCGCCTCTCAGTTCGTGTTCCTTCGTCAGCTTGAAGTAGTGCAAGGCCTCTTCGTACATCGTCTGTTTGGCCAACAGCATACCGTAGTGGTCGAATAGCAACGCTTTATACTGGTCGTCCTCCACCCCTTTGAAAGAGAGTTCACTGGCAGCAAATGCCTCCACTGCCTGCTCAACCTCGCCACACTCTTTATGTACCAGCCCCTTGTACAACAGGGACTTTGCCAAACGGTGCCGATTGCCAACCCTTTGATAATAAGCCACCGCCGTGTTTATCAGCGAATCGTCCGCCAATGGCATACGGCACTTATGCATGGCTTGCACCTGCAACAGGGCATACTTAGCCCGTGCAGCATCCGTCAATCCACCCGTCGAATCAATCTGTTGCAGGCATTGATAGGCACAGGCAGGGTCATCCTCCATGCAAGCCTCAGCACGTTGCAACCACTGCTCCCTTTCATCGGCACATCCGCAGACAAGGAGAAGCAGAAAAAACATCCATACGTTTGTCCTCATAACCATGAATTTTGTTGAACGCAAAGTAACACATAATTTCACACATACACAAAAACATACAAGCCAAACATCCCTATTTTTTAAAGAAAAAGAAAGAAAAAACGCACCTCCAAGCACATTGTATTTGCACTGACGAAGATGTTGAAAGAAGAGCATCGAGCTTAATAATCAACGGGTTATATTCCCACCTAAAAGTCTGTATTTGTATCAACTCACCGCTATAATACACTCAAACTCTTGGCCGTTCAAAAAGAACACTTTATATTTGCATCGACAAAAGAATCAATCACCTTATTAATATATAAAAGGAAATGAAAACAAAACACATCATCGGAGCCCTGATTTTAGGTTGTACACTGTTTGCTTGCGAATCGCACATCAATGATAGAAACAACGAGAAGTTCATCATCCCCGACAAAGGGTTGGACATTGATGATGACAAGACACACCAAACCCCTGCCAAGGACGACAAGCCTACCACACCGGGAGACGTGGGCGACACTCCGTCCATCAACGACAGCATTCCCTCTTCAGGACAAGAAGAACCTCCCGTCGCTCCTCCTCTGGTAGAATTGGATACCAAATATATCGCAGGCTACCAACAGGACACGACTTGGATTGAACGGGAAAGCCATGTATTGAACTCACACATTGTCATCCAATCAGGAGGTGTACTCGAAATGATAGAATCCTGGTTAATGGAAGATGATGCCACCATCACCATCGAAGACGGAGGTTATTTGGGCATCTACGAACAATTGAAGGCGGCCGTCATTACCATCAAGTCTGGAGGCATATTGAACATTTGGGAGACCGGCTCCATCATCTTGAAGAGCCGCGAAAGCCTGCACCTCGAAGAAGGAGCCATCATCCAATGCAACGGCAAAGCGATGAACAACGAAGGACTTCATATCGTTGCGCCAACTGACGACCCTGTATCATCCACTTTAGAAAAAATAGACTCTTTGTACATAGAATCCATTCGTTAACTTTATTCATTAACTAAAAACACTTAAGCCTTATGAAAAGACTACTTGCCCTTTTCGCCTGCATCGCCTGCCTGCAAGGCACGTATGCAAACCCGTTCATTGTGGCCGAAGTTGACACAGTTGAAGTTGACACGACCCATTATGCCCCCTCAGAGCCTTCCATCATACACGGACTTGCCCTGAATCCTCAACAACCTACAGAGGAGCATGACATCACGCTGATTTCCTTCTTGACTGCAAATGCATCTTACAAGCAACAGGTAGAGATAAGCGGTGACACCATCTTGGTCAGTGGTAGTTACAGCCTACTTTCCAATAGCCCGATAGAAAGGAAGACGATACAAGAGCCCTTGGGCAAACTTCCCGTGGGAAATTACATGTGGATACAATACGTTGATGTCCTTGGCGACCAAAACAACGTGGTAGAAAGTTTCACCGCTTATATGCAATTCAAGGTGACAGAGGCACCCACTCCTTTGGACACCGGCGAGGTGGTGACACCTGTCCAACCAAGCAACCCCGTCATTTATGTACCGGTCATCCACGAAGGCGACAACGTGACGGAATACCCGCACAATCCAGCTTGGGATAAAATGCTCTCCTCTGTGGCTCCTGCCAAACAGGAGTTTACCATGACCATCGAAGGTGACTATCTGCGCATCAAAGGTACCCTGGAAGCCCGTGGCTACGACAAGCACTACATTCATTGCCAAATCATTGGTGACTCGGTGCACCTGCAACGTTTTGACATGGATCCCGAAAGCACAGAAATGCTGCTGCACTACGTAGACATCCGTATTCCCGGTTTCACCGAAGACTACTATCGCGTAACATTGGCCGAGCAGAACGATGTGCCACTGTACAAGCAATCTATGGTAATGGCAAGGGTAGTGAAAAGAGATGTCACAAACATTGAGACTCCCTCGGAACAATCCATTCAAATGAATGTTTCAGGCCCTACCATCCTCTGCACCTCACCCGATGCAACCCAATTAGAGGTTTACACCATGGATGCCATAAAGGTCGGCGAATCCGCTTTTACCAATGGTGAAGCAACGGTAAAGGTGGATAAAACCCCTGCAACCTATCTCTACATCGTAACCTATCCTAACGGACAACGAACAAGTGGGAAGGTGATGGTAAAATAATCAATTCCTATTTTTTTCTACATTTGAGGGAGTGCCAAATTTGACACTCCCTTGAACCCTATTGTCTTATTTTAAACCTACTTTCAATATATGCTTCGCAGTTTCATAAGAATCAGCGTAAGGATTGTCGTGTGCCTAATCGTTTTTATTCATTCGCATAAGGTGCTATCCAAACCGCTGTTTATCAACGAGATTCAAGTTGCGAATATAGATAGGTTTATCGACCCTTCGTATAATTATGGTGGGTGGATTGAGTTGTACAATCCCGGTGATTCGTCCATTCCGCTCAATGGGTATATCATCCGTCATACGGACTCTGACGGATACAACCAACAATGCACTTTGACCTCCTCACACGGCAACATTCCAGCCAAAGGGTACTCTGTACTTTGGTTTGACCACCATAGCAAAGATGGGTATTATGGGCCAAAGGCAGGAACTCAGATTCCTTTCAAGCTGGATGCAGACGGAGGCATCATCGAATTGCTTGATAGCCATAACGCCATCATTGACGTGATAGATTACCCACCCTGCATTACCCGCTGTTCGTGGATAAGGGCAACCGATGGCTCTGACTCTTTTGGATGGACAAATCAAGCTACTCCCAATGCATCAAACGATACCTGTTGCACTGCGTCAGAAAGAGTAGAAGCCCCTATAGTGAATTCTTCCGATGGAATATTTTCAGACCATTACTATTGCATAGTTTCCATTCCCCAAAACTGTACTTTGTACTATACAACTGACGGTTCCACACCTGTTCCCGGCCGCTCTTCGATAAGCACAAATGGTGTTTTTACAGGAACTGAAAATGCAATATACCGATTCATTCTTGCACGCGAAGGTTTTCTGCACAGTCCTGTTGTCACACGCTCTTTCTTCAAGTCCGAAGGTGATTTCAGCCTTCCTATTCTGAGTGTCAATACTGCTCCTGCAAACTTCTTTGATGATACTATTGGAGTGTATGTAATAGGTACAAATGGACGTGTTGCCAACAATTCCAAAGTAAAAGCCAACCAAAACATGGATTGGGAACGTCCTGTGAATGTGGAATATTTTGTACCCGACTCCAATATGGCTTACCATGAAGTCATCAATCAGGAAGTAACATTCAAAGTATTTGGTGGATGGACCCGTTTTAATGCCGGCAATGATGATTTTAAGCACCGTTCCTCTTTTAAACTGAAATCAAGCAAGGTGTACGAAGGAACAAATGCCTTCGGTTATCCTATTTTTGATAGTAAGCCATATATAAAACTGAAAAACATTCTGGCAAGAAATGGTGGACAGGACAACAATGGAAGAATATGGGATGGCGCTATTCAGGAATTGATACGTACGAGTGGCATATACATTGATTGTCAAGCGTGGCAACCTGCGCATGTGTTCCTTAATGGCAAATATCTGGGAATGATGAACCTCAGAGAAGAAAGCAACAAACAGTTTGCCTATAGCAACTATGGTATAGACACGGATGAGATTGACCAATGGGAAAATGATGTTGTCGTAAAAGAAGGTGATTTGACAAAACTTTATGAATGGCATAATCTGAGTAAAAAACTTACAGGTAATGCCGCTGATTCCACAGTATGGAATAAAATCTCCGACCTTGTCGACATAGATGAATATTGCAATTATATGGCTGCTCAGATCTATATGGGAAACAGAGACTGGCTGCGTGGAGGATTCAAGAACATCAAAGGATTCCGTGCCAAGGATGAGAATGGAAAGTTTCATCTTGTAATGTATGATGTGGATGCCGGATTTGGGGATACAGACATGATATTGCAGGTATTCAACAAAGGGACAGGCTCACTTCCTACCAATTTCAAAAATATGCTGAAATATGAACCGTTCAAAAAGCAATTCATTGATGCCTATTGCATCATGGATGGCAGTGTGTTTGAATACAATCGTTGCTTACCGATTATAACAGCCATGAAAAACACCGTAAACAAGGCGCTTCAATTGGAGAATCTTTCCGCCGATGCGAGAGCGGATTTATTGATAAGTCGCTTCAACGATAATGAGGTGAGAAAACCCGCTCTGAAGCAGAGCCTTAAAACTGCATTCAATTTGGGTAGTGAATACACTGTTAACTTGAAATCCAATATACAACAAGGTGCCATGTTGCTTAATGGGCAAGAGATTCCTACAAAGAACTTTAATGGATACCTTTTCCCTCCCATTGTATTGACCTCTTCTGCACCCGAAGGCTACCTTTTTAAAGAGTGGAACATCAACGGCGAAAGGGTTACATCAGATTCTATACTGCACTTGAGTGAAGAATATCCATCAGGAGAATATGAGATTGAAGCCATTTATCAATATGTTGAAACGAAATCCCTTTCTCCCATACGCATAAACGAGGTAAGTGCGGGGAATGACACCTATATAAACGAATACGGAAAGAAAAACGATTGGATAGAACTATACAACACATCTGACCAAGACTTTGATTTGGCCGGCATCTATCTGTCCGACAACGTGCTAAATCCTCACAAATTTCAGATTCCATCATTCACAGACATCTCTACCATTATCCCTGCCCATGGTTACAAAGTGATTTGGTGCGATGGAGAAGATTCAAAATCGCAGTTACATGCCTCTTTTAAATTGGGCAATAGAGACAATTCCTTTATCTCCATTTCCGATGCCAACGGATTATTGATTGATTCGTTGAGCTATAAAAGCCAACCAAGATGGCACACCTACGGGCGTTTCCCTGATGGGGGTTCTTCTTTGGCCATGCTTGAACGGCCGACAATTGCCGCAACAAACCGTATATGTACAAGTACTGTGCTTGAATCCTCCAAAGGCATTGTCGATGGAATAGACACCCCTATCGGAAAATCTGTAAATCGTCAAATAGAAACCATAAGATATTACAATCTCAGCGGACAACAAATATCCAATCTTGAAGGAGAGCATATCGTAATACAATACATCATCTACAAGGACGGTTCATTTGAATCACGGAAAATAATTTGTCATAAATAAACCACCTAAAAAGAATCATTGGTTCCGGTAAACACCTATAATAAAGAATACCAATCTTAGAGCTTGAGGAATAGTAATCTTCCTGCTCCAAGATTGGTATTCTTTCTTTCAATTAACAGGTATTACTCCACGTATTTCACCTTTGCTTTGTCGCGAGGTTTGGCTGCGGGAGCCTCGTCAGCATATCCAAGACCTACACAGAGGCAGAACTCATAACCTTCGCTGAAGCCCAAACGCTCGAGGATAGGAGCACAGGCGGGGTTGTCGTTAATCATGCGTACGGGACTTCCCAAGCAAATGGAACCTACGCCCAATGACCATGCTGAGAGCATCATATTCTCGGCCATCAAGCCACAATCATAGGCCGAGAAATCGTATGACTTTGCACGAGCAAGGAAAACCATGACGGGAGCACCACGGAAGCAACCTGCCGCATCACTCATGTTGGGATAGGCGGCATTGAGGGTGTTCTTGATTTCTGCCATCACTTCAGGTTTGTCCACCACGCGCACCTCCCACGACTGCTTGTTCTGTCCGTTGGGGGCATTGATGCCGCACTCCATAATCTGGTCAAGCACTTCGCGGCTCACCGGCTCATCCTTATACTTGCGGATGCTACGACGGGCCATGATGGTTTCAATCACTGCATTCTTACCTTCGTCCATAGTCACATCTTCTTTTACACTTTTGTTGCCTTCTCCACACGATGCCATAGCCATCAGGCACAAGCATCCCACAAATGTCTTAATCAGTTTCATAATCATTCAGCTTAGTTGGTTAGCATTTTTTACACGGTGCAAATATACAAAGATATTCAATCACTCCAAAAAAACTCAGGATTATTATACTCTTAATATCTCACACAAAGTGACATGAATAAAAGGATACGGGCCTAAACCTTTAGGCAGGAAATGTGTCAAAACGTAAACTATTATCAAAAAAACAACTAACCAACACATGAAAAAATGTATTCTAATGGCTGCTATCCTTTTCGGAGCAGCTACTCTACAAGCCCAACAACTGGCATTCCCCGGTGCCGAAGGATTCGGACGCTATGCTACCGGCGGACGCACGGGTAGCGTGTATCATGTAACCAATCTGAACGACGACGGTCCCGGCTCATTCCGCGATGCAGTGAGCAGCCCCAACCGCATCGTGGTGTTCGACGTAGCGGGTGTCATCCGCATCAACTCGCGCATCAGTGTCAGCCCCAACCTCTACATTGCCGGCCAGACGGCTCCGGGCGAGGGAGTGACCATCTATGGCAACGGCCTGTCGTTCAGTGGGGCCGACAACACCATCTGCCGCTATCTGCGTGTACGCATGGGCATCAACGGACAAAAAGGGGCTGATGCCATCGGTATCTCACACGGAAAAAACATGATTTTCGACCACGTGTCGGCCGCTTGGGGACGCGACGAGACCTTCTCCATCAGCGGAAAACACCCCGAGGACATCACCATACAGAACTCTATCATCAGCCAACGCCACCCAGTGCACCATCTCCGACCTTGCCCCTGCCACCAGCCACACCTTCCGCGTGAAAGCCACAGGCAAACAGGGCGAATCAGAGTACAGCAAAGCCGTGGAGGTGAAGACAAGATAACCCCAATCGCTTTTTTATAGAAATACCGAGCCGTAAAGATGTAAGTTTTCAGCATCTTTGCGGCTCGGCGTTTTTATCAGTGTCTTGCCTAAAAACACCCAACTTTTTCTAGATGTATTTTCTGTAAAGGGTACAGAACAATCTCTTAAGGAGAAAAGTTTTTCTCCAGTAAGAAAATTCCGTTTCCCATAAGAGGCACTTTAGTCCCCCTAAAGGGAAACTAAAGTGCCTCAACGGAGAAACTAAAATTCCCCAAAAGGGAAACGTTAATTTCCAATCTGAGAATTTTCAGGAAACTGTAGAGTATTGAAAAATAACAGATTAAGAAATAGTAAAGACGATAATGAAGTAGAAAGACTTTTTATCTGTACAAAATAATACTTTCATTTTTTAGGTAGTTGTCAATTTAATTACTACTTTTGCAATTGGATGATTAAAACGAACTCGGATATTGTAAAGTAAATAACCGTTCGACCTTCTGATCGGTTATCCCATAGAGAACCCAGACGCACCTGATTGTTGTCTGGGATAGATTGTTTTATCCAAATTAAACCATTAAAAAGATACAATAATGAGTAACAATAATCATTCTATCAATGAATTTGATTTTAATCTGATATGTGAATATTTCTCCAGTACCGAACGTCAAGGTCCAGGAAGCGAAGAAGCCACCCTTAAAGCTTTGCAATTGTTAGAAACATTGCCAGTACACCCTCGTATAGCTGATTTGGGATGTGGCACGGGGTCTTCGGCTCTACTACTTGCAAAACATACACAGGGAGATATTGTTGCACTTGACCTTTTTCCGCAATTTTTGGAAAAATTACAATCCCGCGCTGAACAGCAAGGAGTTTCCAAGCGGGTGACAACGATTATCGGCTCAATGGATTCACTTCCTTTTGCCGAGTCATCCTTTGATGCAATATGGTCTGAAGGAGCTATTTACAATGTCGGTTTCATGCGAGGAGTGCATGAGTGGTTTCGTTTCATCAAACCTGGTGGGTATTTGGCAGTGACAGATGCCTCGTGGCTGACCGATAATCGTCCGAAAGAGATAGAAGAATTCTGGTTGGATGCTTATCCTGAGATTGACACCATCGCCAATAAGACGAAGCAGATGGCGCAGGCGGGGTACAAGGATATACACACCTTTGTGTTACCCGACAATTGTTGGGAAACCAACTTCTATCAACCACAACGTGAAGCGCAACGTTTGTTTCTGCAACGGCATCCCAACAATCTTACTGCACAGGAATTAGTCCGCAATCAACAACGCGAAGCTATCCTGTATAGCCAGTATAAGCACTACTACGGATATGTATTCTATATCGGACGGAAGTAACAGCCATTTGAAGCTTTTATGAGTGCCCAATAAGACCCGACAGAGGAGTAACATTCTATGTATTTGCAATTAAAAGAAGTCGTAATAATTTGCCTATAAACGGCTTTTATTACGACTTCTTTAGAAATCAGTGTGTAGAATAAAGGTTTTTGTGTAACTTTTGCAAGAAAAGATAACTCGCTTAGAATAAATCGGTTGGTCGGATTGCTTGAAAATTGGGTAACGAGATAGCAACCGTTCGTATTTCTGAGTTCTTCATTGTTATGCTTCAATGTGATAACTCTGACGGCACAAAGGTAATAAAAGAAACGCAGACAAAAACGAATGATGATTATTTTCT
>JAFWYQ010000055.1 GCA_017517605.1 Bacteroidaceae bacterium | reverse complement strand
GGTATCCTCATCATCGTGCTTGTGTTCATCGTGATGGCTGCCCAGTTCGAATCGTTGACCTATCCGTTCATCATCATGTTCTCCGTTCCCTTTGCCTTCAGCGGTGTGTTGATGGCTTTGTGGCTGACAGGTACCAACTTGAACGTGATGAGTATGTTG
Organism: Bacteroidaceae bacterium; assembly: GCA_017517605.1. Classification (GTDB taxonomy): domain Bacteria; phylum Bacteroidota; class Bacteroidia; order Bacteroidales; family Bacteroidaceae; genus Phocaeicola_A. The sequence goes on along the minus strand of JAFWYQ010000055.1, from coordinate 8,339 downwards.
GGAGGTATCATGTTGATTGGTATCGTAGTGAAGAACGGTATCGTGCTTATTGACTACACCATGCTTTGTCGCGAACGCGGAATGTCGGTGCTCAACGCCGTAGTTACTGCAGGCCGTAGCCGTTTGCGCCCCGTATTGATGACCACCCTTACCACTATCCTCGGTATGGTGCCTATGGCCGTCAGCACAGGTGAAGGTGCCGAAATGTGGCGTCCCCTTGGTATCGCCGTTATCGGTGGTTTGACGGTATCAACCGTCCTCACGTTGATTCTCGTGCCCGTACTCTATTGCTCATTTGCAGGTGTGGGCATCAAACGTCAGCGTCGTCAGCTCCGCACCGCCCGTGAATTGAACGACTACTACCAGAGCCATAAGGACAAGATGACCAAGAAGGCCAAGACAGATAATTTAATAAAATAATATGCCAATGTGTTAATGTGCTAATATGCGAATTACGTACCTTTATACATTAAGGTGATAGTTCAAAATATTGGCACATTGGCACATTCAAACACATTTGCAAATTATAGAAGTTATGAAATCAGTATTTATCACATACGATCAAGCCTTCCACGAGCGCATCATTGCTACGCTCGACCGTCTCAACTGCCGTGGCTTCAGCCACTTCCAGCAAGTACAGGGACGTGGAAGCAAAACAGGTGAGCCTCACTATGGCAGCCATGCATGGCCCAGCATGTGTTCCGCCATCATCACCATTGTTGAAGACCAGCGTGTCAAGCCTCTTCTCGAAGCCCTCCACGCTATGGACAAAGAGACAGAGATGCTTGGCCTCCGTGCTTTCGTTTGGAATATCGAGGAAAGCATTTAAAGAAGTATATATATAAAATAAGGTATAAGGGTGTGCAAAAATTCTTGCATACCCTTTTTTGTCAATAGTCTTTTTTTTGTACGTTAATTATTCATGAATTATTTAATTGAGACTACTATGACAACAGAAAAATTGAAATTCCCTCCTTTGTCAATCAAAGGGCAAGGGCGCAATCTTACCCATCGGGTAAAAACTGGACAAACTCTGTTCAGTTACATGGAAAAAGTGATAGCACAATATCAGAGTCGTGGGCAACATCGGACCAGCGAAACCTATTCCTCCACTCTTAGCAGTTTCCGTAAATATCGGGAAGGGGTGGATGTTCGTCTGAAGGATTTGGATTCCATATTGATGGAAGCCTACGAAGTCCATCTCAGGTATCTTGGATTGTCCCCCAACACCATTTCGTTTTATCTGACGCGTCTAAGGGCAGTGTACTATCGTGCTGTGGACGAAGGGTTGGTCATCGACCGACATCCTTTTAAAAGAGTGAACACATCTATTGAGAAAACGGTCAAAAGGGCCGTATCGTTGCAGGTCATCAAGCAACTCAAGGCATTGGACCTTAGTCACTGCCCGGCCAAATGTTTTGCACGCGATATGTTCTTGTTCAGTTTCTACACCCGCGGTATGTCGTTTGTCGATATAGCCTATTTGCAAAAGAAAAATCTTAAAGGAAATATCTTGGTTTATCGCCGGAAAAAGACCAACCAGCAACTCTCTATCTATTGGGAATCTTGTATGCAGGAGATTGTTGACAGGTATGGTGCCGCCGCCAATTCCCCTTACCTGTTTTCCATTATTACATCTTTTTCCGTCGAAGATTCCCGGAGGCAATACCTGAGTGTGCTATGTCAAATCAATAGGTATCTGAAGATGATGGGCAAAGGGCTGGGCTTGCACCAGCCACTTACCATGTATTGCGCCCGCCATTCGTGGGCAAGCATTGCTCACGAGGAAGGAATACCCTTGTCGGTAATCAGCGAAGGGATGGGGCACGATTCAGAAAAGACAACACAAATATACTTGGCTTCACTCAAAACCGAAGTAATAGACAAAGCCAACAGAGAAATCTTGAATTTGTTATAGGCAGGTACTATAGGGAGGTTCTATAAATTAGCTTGTGATGATTTGCTTCGGATTTCCCAAGAATTTTTCTTTTTATCTTCGAAGATGCGTAGCAGGCTACGTATCAAGAAGATAAGGAGAAAAAGACCAGAAAGACAAGCAAAGCATCCAAGCAGAGAACCAACCTGAATAAACGTAGAAACTAATTTATAGAACCTCCCTATAATGTTGTATAAATAACACAAAAGAGTTACCCGCTCTTTTGTGTTAATCTTCTCAAAGAAGATTGAAGTTCATGTGAATAAATTGATTAATAATTGTTTACGTGAACAGAAAGGGGAATAAAGCATATTAGAATACCATTCCTTCCGTGTTAACTCCGTTCGTCTACCGTGTTTGTTCGGTTCGCAAACGGAGTTAATAGTAAACGTCCAACCTTATCAGCAGTTTTATTATATATCCTAATTTAAAGGAATGAAGAATCACTGAAAGATGAAAAAAACGTTGTAAAAATGCTTAGTTTGAAATATTTTTTCTACTTTTGCAAAAGTATTTCAATCTTCTTTGAGGAGATTTACATTGAGGAGTATATGAATACGTCCGGGTTTCAGAACCATCAAAAAGCATGTTATGGTTCTACTGTACGGTTTAATAACTTGATACATAGCTTAATGCAGATGTATCGGGGAGCCAAAGGAACGCTCTTGTCTGAAGTTTGATAGGGATGGAACTTGAAGAAAACTCGTTGAAAAATAGCGTTGGAGAGTATGCTTGGTTTGCCATGAGTGCAACCTTTGGCAGGGAACTCAAGGCCAAAGATTTTCTCGAAAAAGAGGATGTCGAGTGCTTTATCCCGATGAAGTACGAGATTATCAAGGACAGAAAGCAGGGCAAAACCCGTAAATTGGTTCCTGCCATCCACAATCTTCTGTTTGTCCACACAACCAAAGAGCGCATACAGGCATTAAAGACTGGGTTGAGTTATTTGCAATACCTTACCAAACCCCTCGATGGCAGAAACATCCCCATCATAGTTCCCGATAACCAGATGCAGCAGTTCATCACTGTCTGCAACACCTACGACGACAAACTTGTCTATCTCGCTCCCGACGAGATAAATATAGAAAAAGGAACTCCCGTAAAAATTGTCGGCAGTGCATTCGATGGTGTCGAAGGAATCTTTGTCACAGTAAACAAGCGCCGTAAAAAACAGGTGGTCGTACAAGTGCAAGGCATTGCAGCCGTAATGATTGCCAAGTTCACCGATGGCTATCTGCAGGTGCTATATTGATTAAAACTATCGGCACTTATTTCCCTAAGGAACGAAGCGCTATCACCATCGCCAGTTGCCATAGTTCAACATCGACGTTCAACTTTCAACGTCAGCATTATTTTTTAACTCTTAACTCTTATTTTTAATACGGCAGACTGCACTCCTGTACTCCTTAAATTCAACGTTGTGCAGCCTATAACTCATAACTCATAACTCACAACTCATAACTCATAACTCTTAAAACCATGTCTCCTACTCACAACACCGGAAATGCCATGTTGGTTCGCCTCAAAGTGCTGCTGACCACAGAACTGAAGAAGATACTGTCGCAAGAGGCACACAACGACAACCATATCCACCTCTACGAAGCAGGTGAATATTGGGTGGCATTTGAGAAGTCCGCTTACCAGTTGGGGCAGCTTACCGATGATGCCGAACGTACCATGGTACTTCGTGTCAAGAATCATCCCTTCCCCATTATCATGCGCAGCATCCACTATAAGCGGTTGGATGATGTGTGCCATAAGCATATCATAGTCAAAAAGAGTTTGGATTATCTGCAGCTTGTTGCCCATCCTGTCGACCGCAAGTCGTACGGCAAGTGGTACAGCGAACTCCTTGTCGAAGGGCGTGCTCTGTTTGGGTAGAAGCACTATCATCACTCCAAATACCCTATTGCAAGTTATTTACAACAATAAATTTCATAAATATGAACGATGAACAGATGACCATCAATGAAGTACTCAATGATGGCAGTAAAATATATTTTTATAAAGAGGGCTATACCGGCACTTGGATTACATACGGATATTCAGCCTATCTTTTGGCTCATCTTGCCGATGTCAAATGCTTGGAGTCATATTCTGTCCACATGCAGATGCCCTGTGTCACCCTGTCCGAGACCGAATTCAAGAAACTTCTTATGGCCAACCGTGACTCATTCACGGCAGAGGATTCCGGCTATCTGATGTCAGTCGACACTCCAGTAGATGAAACCCAATACCAAGCTTGGGTGCAAGGATTAAGGTGAAAAGTGAAGAGTTAAGAGTGAAGAATGTTCGTCACTTGTAGCTAGTTGAACGCTAAACTTTGAACTTTGAACCAAGTAGGAGATAAAAGGAGATAGTCGCTTCGCTTTTGGGGAGATAAAGGCCGATAGTGATGCTTAATTCCTAAACCCTAAACTCTAAACTCTAAACTTTAAACCGTAAACCCTGAACCTTCAACGTCCGTAGGACATCTCAACGCAACTCCGTTGCATCTCAACGTCCGCAGGACCTTAAACCGTTGCTTCGCAACACCTCAACCGCTGCATAGCAGCACCTCAATCTCACTATTATGCAAGACAATCGATCTGTCAATAAAATACTTAAATACGCCGTTATCATTAGCGATTTGTGTGTGCTCAATCTGTTGATAGCATTCTTCCATTTCGTAGGTTCTCAATATTGGGCTACCCATTGGAATAGCGACGAATTGTTGACATCATTCTTTGTGTACAACATCTGTTACCTCTATTGTATCGGTATTTGGCCACCTATTCTCTATTTCAACAAGGTGCGTTCCGACGAAATTGTCCGTCGGGTATTCAGTTCCCTCTTTTGGTTTGCCGTTCTTACAATTGTTGCTTTCAGTTGTTTGAATAATGCGGTTACTGTCACTTTACCCGGCATACTCTTTTTCGTCATATTGATTGTCCTGGTAACCTTTTCCCGTCTCACTCTGCGTGGCTTGTTGAAGATAGCCCGCAAGCGCGGACGAAACACCCATCAGGTAATCTTTGTTGGCGATGGCGACCACATGCTCGAACTTTACAACGAAATGACCGAAGACCCCTCTTACGGTTATCGCATCCGTGGTTATTTCAACGATACCAAGAGTGCTCTTTATCCCGAATCCATTCCTTGGTTAGGCAAATTGGACGATGTGACCCCCTACTTGCAGTCCCATACCAATGGCAGTAAGATTCTCAATCTCTATTGTGGATTGCATTCGGCAGATGGAGTCAAGATAAACCAGATAATTCGGAGTTGCGAAGCTTCTGTGGTACGTTTCAATTCCGTGCCCAGTATGCGTACTTATCTGAAGCGTCACATGAACATGGAGTTTATCGGCAGTATGCCAATCCTCCAGTTGCGTCGCGAGCCGTTGATGGAGAGCGAGAATCGTTTCATCAAGCGCACCTTCGACATCTTCTGCTCATCGCTCTTCCTCTTTACCATCTTCCCCTTCATCTACCTGTTTGTAGCTATTGTAATCAAGATTACCTCGCCTGGTCCCGTCTTCTTCAAGCAGAAGCGCAATGGCATCAACGGCAAGGAGTTCTATTGCTACAAGTTCCGCAGTATGAAGGTCAATGCCCAGGCAGACACCTTGCAGGCCACCGAACACGATCCCCGTAAGACCAAGTTTGGCGACTTCATGCGTAAGACCAACATCGACGAGTTGCCCCAGTTCATCAATGTCCTCAAGGGCGACATGTCGTTGGTAGGTCCCCGTCCCCACATGGTCAAGCACACCGAGGAGTATTCCGCCCTTATCGGCAAGTATATGGTACGTCACCTTATCAAGCCGGGCATCACCGGTTGGGCACAAGTCACCGGCTGTCGTGGCGAGACCAAGGAACTCTATCAGATGGAAGAGCGTGTCAAGCGCGACATCTGGTATGTCGAGAACTGGTCCTTCTGGCTCGACCTCCGTATCATGTACCTCACCGTCAAGAACATGGTGTTGCGTAACGAGAAGATGGCGTATTGATTTACCTTTTTCCTTTTGACAGCAAACGAAAAATCAACGCATCAACGTCCGTAGGGCACTTCAACGCAACTTCGTTGCACCTCAACGCCGCAGGCATTTCAACTGTCCTTTGGACATCTCAACCGTCGCTCCGCGACTATCAACCGCTGCTCTGCAGCATTCAACGAATATAAATATGAAATATAAAATAGCCGTAGCCGGCACAGGTTACGTAGGTTTAAGCATCGCCACCCTGCTCAGCCAGCACCATCAAGTGACCGCTGTCGATGTCATCCCCGAAAAGGTCGAGAAACTCAACAACCGCATCTCGCCCATTCAGGATGACTATATCGAACAATATTTGCGTGAGAAACAGTTGAACCTCACTGCCACTTTGGATGGTGAATATGCCTATCGCGATGCCGACTTTGTCGTTATAGCCGCCCCCACCAACTACGACCCCGTAAAGAACTTTTTTGATACCCATCACATCGAAAATGTAATAGACCTTGTCCGTAGTGTTAATGAGAATGCCGTCATGGTCATTAAAAGCACCATTCCCGTAGGCTATTGCGAAAGCCTCTATCGTAAGTACGGCAAGTCGCTCCGCCTGTTGTTCTCTCCCGAGTTTCTGCGTGAGAGTAAGGCACTGTACGACAATCTCTATCCCAGCCGCATCATTGTAGGCACCCCATCGGCAGAGTTGTCCGACGATGCCACCGGGTTGGCCCAGTGCGCCCGCACCTTTGCCACCCTTTTGCAGCAAGGAGCCATCAAGTCCGATATCGACACCCTTTTCATGGGCCTCACCGAGGCCGAAGCTGTCAAGCTCTTTGCCAACACCTACCTGGCCCTCCGTGTCAGCTATTTCAACGAGCTGGACACCTATGCCGAGATGAAAGGGCTCAACACCCAGGACATCATCAACGGTGTATCTCTCGATCCCCGCATCGGTCAACATTACAATAATCCCAGTTTCGGTTATGGAGGCTATTGCCTGCCCAAAGATACCAAGCAACTGTTGGCCAACTACCAGGATGTACCGCAAAATATGATGAGTGCCATTGTCGAGAGCAACCGCACCCGCAAGGATTTCATTGCCGACCAAGTGCTCAAGCTCGCCGGTTGGTACAGTTATTCCGAAAATAATTCGTATAATAACTCAGAACTCAGAACTCAGTACTCACAACCCCCAGTTGTGGGTGTCTATCGCCTTACGATGAAAAGCAACAGCGACAACTTCCGTCAGAGTTCCATTCAGGGTGTGATGAAGCGTATCAAGGCCAAAGGAGCCGAGGTGATTATCTACGAACCCACCTTGGAAGATGGCATCACCTTCTTTGGCAGTCGTGTAATCAACGATTTGGCCAAGTTCAAGGCACAGTCCCAGGCCATCATTGCCAACCGCTTCGACCCCTGTCTGGAGGATGTGTTGGACAAAGTTTATACAAGAGATATCTTCAAGCGCGATTGATAGCAGCATAGCTGCGTTGAAGTGCAACTACGTTGCGTTGAGTGTTGCTCTGCAACGGTTGAAGAGCAGCATAGCTGCGGTTGAAATGGTCTTCGACCGTTGAAGGTTGCTAAGGCGACGTTGAAGTGCCGCTTTGCAGCGGTTCAAAGTTTAAAGTTCTACGTTTCAACTTCTCAACGCAACATAGTTGCATTTCAACCGGCCATCGGCCTATCAACTGCAGCTCCGCTGCCATCAACCGTCCTTTGGACACTTCAACGCAACTCTGTTGCATCTCAACGTTGCAGGCATTTCAACGTTGCTCTGCAACACTTCAACGGCCAAAGGCCATTTCAACGCAGCTCCGCTGCTATCAACTTTTAATTCGAACGTCGCAGCTCCGCTACGCTAAACCCCGGACAATGCGGCTTCCGATAATCCAGTTCGCAATGTCCTACGATCAAAGCATTGGGGTATCGACGTTGTAGGTCAGTCAGTAGAGATTTCAGCGCATGCTTTTGTGCTTCGGTGCGTGTGTCGGCAGGTGTGATTCCGTCAGCAGCCAGTCCACCGATGTAGCACACCCCTATAGAATATTTGTTGTGGTTCACACAGTGAGCACCCACCATCTCCTCCGGCCGTCCTATTTCAATGGAACCATCCGTAGGAATCACATAGTGGTATCCACAGCATTTCCAACCCAATGAGCGGTGATAGCGGTCGATGTCCGCCATCCGCAAGGCACTGCCCGCCTTGTTGGCCGAGCAGTGCACAATGATGAGCGTGATGCTTCTCATAAGTTGTTTACCAGTGCGCCTCCCGCCGCACCTGTCAGAAGCGTAAGCGTCCAAAAATGACGTATTGTAAGAATCATTAATAAAACAGACCTTTGCACTGTAATTAAAATCTATAATTTATGTACAGTGCAAGTGATTTCGAAAAGTTATGGTTTCTCTATAAAACCGAAGGTGAGCCAAAGG
>JAFWYQ010000054.1 GCA_017517605.1 Bacteroidaceae bacterium | reverse complement strand
TGCAAAGATACTGCTTTTTTCGGGATTTCCTAACGATTTTAGGAAAAAACATACAAAATGTTTGGCTTTTCTTCAGAAAGTCCGTATCTTTGCACTCGCAAAACGGCGGAAAGTAGCGCAGTTGGTAGCGCACTACGTTCGGGACGTAGGGGTCGGGCGTTCGAGTCGCCTCTTTCCGACAGAAGCGATGGTTGAAGGATTTCAACCGTCGCTTTTTTCGTTTTATACTACCTTGTACACACCGCCGGCAAGTGCTTTGACGACTCCCTTCATTTCCAATTCAAAAAGGAGGGCACTGGCGCGATTGATGGGGATGTCGGCCTCCACTACCAACAGATTGATTTGCAATCCGTCTCGATGAGGGCGTAAGGCGGCAACAAGGGCTTCCTCTTCGGGCGATAGGTCGAGGAATAGTTGACGTTGTATGGCCTGAGGCGCTTGCTTGTGGGTGAGTGATATGTCCCACGACATCGCTTTCACAAAGTCTTCAGCCGAGAGGATAAGAGCCGCTTTATTGTCGCGCACCAAAGCATTGCATCCCAAGGAGAAAGGGTCTCCGACACGTCCGGGGAAGGCAAAGCAATCGCGGTGATAGTCGGTGGCCAATCCTGCGGTGATGAGTGCGCCACCTTTGCCTGCACTCTCAACCACAATGGTGGCATCGGCCATGCCCGCTACGATACGGTTGCGTTGGACGAAGTTCTGACGGTCGGGATTGGTGCCGGTCATATACTCTGTAAGTAATCCGCCTTGCTCCAACATTTCGATAGCCGTCTTGCGGTGTATGGCCGGATAGATGCGGTCCAATCCATGAGCCAGCACGCCTACAGTGGGTAATTGATGCTCAAGGGCCGCACGATGGGCTGCAATGTCGATGCCGTATGCCAATCCGCTGACAATGAGAACTTCGGGGAAAAGGGTCTTGAGGTCACGGATGAAATCGTTGCATAGTTGGCGTCCGTAGTCGGTGGCATTGCGTGTGCCTACCAAGCTTACTATGCGTAGCGCATTCAAATTGGTGTTCCCCTTGAAGAACAATACCAAAGGTGCATCGGGACATTCGCGGAGGCGCGATGGATAGCGACGGTCACCGATGCAGATGGCATCGATACCGTTCTTTTGTGCAAAGGCCAGTTCTTGTTCGGCTCTACGGAAGGCTTCGGGACAATCCAATTGCTTGATCAGTCGGCGTTGCGCGGGTTGGGTATAGTGTACCAACTCGTCCCTGCGGGAAAATACGTCGGTGGCGTTGCTGAATACATCGTAAAGCAAACGGGCACTGATGATTCCTACTCCAGGGAGCTGTTGCAATGCCAGACAATGGAGAACTTCTTGGTGGTTGATGGTGTTGCTCATGGGTAAATGATGGAGTTATTCTTGAAATGTAAGTTTCTGATCCAATTCGTCGCAAGTGCCTAACCGTCCGTTTATCAGGCAGACGGTATCTACTACGGCCTTCATCACGCACTTCATGTCGGGCAATCGGAAGATGTCCTGATAGAAGACGTACTTGATGCCTTCGCGCTTGAGGTAGAGCTTCGACACAAACTCGTCGCCACTGGTCAGTGGGGTCTTGTACGACATGGTGATACGTGCCACCACGGCGTCGATGCCATCGGCGTGCATCTGTGCAAAACTGATGCCGCGCGAGGTGAGATACTCGTGGCGTGTGTGCTCGATATAGTGTTGGTAGTTGGCATTGTTGACGATGCCTTGCAGGTCGCATTCGTAGTCGCGCACCTTCATTTTCAGTTCAAATGTATAGTCCATATTATGTTATAAGTTGACAAGTTGACGAGTTGACGAGGAGTAGTGCCGCATGGCCCTTGTCAACTTGTGTCTTGTCAACTCGTCAACTTGTTATTTTTTTTCAAGTATTCATATCCAAAACGGCAATGCAGGCATTTCTTCACATCGCAATACTCCCGCTTCAGTTGGATGAGGGCTTGCGAGTCGGCGGCATTGTCTACCTTCAAGCCACATTCGCGCCAGATGCGGATGATGCGGTTGTCCTCGGCCTTCAGGCTTTCCAATAAGTTGATGGCGCGTTGGCACAGAGCCTCGTTACCCATGTATTTGCCGTAGGCATAAAGGAAGGGGCTGACAGTGTTGATGATGAGCAGTAGCTTGGTGGCTTTGCTCAGTTGTTTGGTGCGTCGCTCCGACGAGTGGCCGAAGGTGTAGTGTGTTTGCCAATACTCCGATGTCTCGGCCGTAAGCAATTGGGTGATGGCATCCACCGTTTCTGCTTCCAGCAGGCGGCTGAGCAATCCCTCGCCTTTATAATACAGGTGAGCCAATTGTGCCAATCGTACGTGGGGGAAGTTGGCTGGCCTCATGCGAAGGAAGCGCCAACGAACGGGGTCCATCGGTTGCAACTCGAATTTGTGTGCCAGGTAAGCGTATTCGTTTTGCAGGCGTTGGAAATAGTCGTCGTCTGTCTCTTTATCGTGTAACAATCCGGCTTGTCCGAAGAAGATGGCCTCGATTTGGAAAAGGTCGTCGCGATGTTTGTTGACCGCACCAAGGGGGATGTGTGCCGCCCACTCCTCGAAGGCTTCGCCGTTGACTCCGAAGCCGAAATTGCGTGCAAGTGTCATGAAGAATGCGTTCTCCCAACTCAGTTCGTGGCGCTCACGATACTGCTCGATTCGTTCGGATTTACGGACAATTCGTTCGGTATGTAGGGCGCTGAGGTAGCTATGCACCGTCAATCGGGGCAACGAGGGGATGATTTGATGGCAACGTGGATACTCCTCGGTGCGCATCAGTTCGTGATAGTTTTCCCTCACCCGTTCAGGCACGGGGAGTACCAATGTGGGGATGGCGCGTCCGGCCGTGTCGGTCACAAGATGTTCGTCGGCCACCTCCACCACATGCAACACCACATTGTCGTAGGCGCGGTCGCTTTGGTGTCCGTGAAGATACCAATCATCTGCATGGGTATGAATCTCCACATTACCCACCCATAGTGTGCCGCCAATCTTCACTTTGGCATTGAAGAAGTCGGGGCCTGCGTCCTTGTTGTGCAATCCCGGGTCGATGACTTCCACTGTTTGTCCGTCGGTAGTCGCCAATTCTTTCAAGGGGAAGAGGCGATGCTTCCATGTGTAATGCAGGAGGTATTCCATGGGCATGAGTTATTGAGTTTTTAAGTCGCTTAGTTCCTAAGTTTTTAAGGTTTTGGCCAATTCTTTCGGTATGTTCCTTTAAAAAATCCTACAAATGTAGGAATATCCGCGATAATTCCCTACATTTGCACCATTAAATTGACGTTTTACGATGAAAATAGCATTAATTGGATACGGCAAGATGGGAAAAATGATAGAGCAGATAGCCCTGAGCCGTGGTCATGAGATAGTAAGCATTATCGACATTGACAATCAAGAAGAGTTTGAATCTGCCGCTTTCAAGAGTGCCGACGTGGCCATTGAGTTTACCGCTCCCACCGTGGCCTACCAGAACTATATGAAGGCCTTTGCCGCCGGTGTGAAGGTGGTATCGGGTAGTACAGGATGGCTCGACGAGCATCTGGATGAGATGAAGGAACTCTGCACCACGGGTGGCAAGACTCTTTTCTGGAGTAGCAACTTCAGCCTTGGTGTGGCCATCTTCTCGGCCGTAAACAAGTATTTGGCCGAAATCATGAACAAGTTCCCCGAATACGAAGTCGCCATGGAGGAGACTCATCATATCCATAAACTGGATGCACCCAGCGGCACGGCCATCACATTGGCTGAGGGTATCATGGAGAATCTGCAACGCAAGAACAAGTGGGTGATGGGCACCTTGACCGCACCCGACGGCACAGTGAGCGGCACTACCGAATGTGGCCCTAATGAGTTGCCCATTTCGGCTATCCGTCGCGACGAAGTGCCGGGTATCCACTCTATCAGTTACGACTCTGAGGCCGACTGCATCACCATCACACACGATGCACACAGCCGCAAGGGATTTGCCCTCGGTGCCGTGTTGGCTGCCGAATATACGGCCAATCACGAAGGATTCCTCGGGATGGATGATTTGTTCAAATTTTAGTTTATCGCTTAATTGTTATAGTATCTATAGGAACTATAGTGCCTATAGGGATTATAAAATTATACCAAGCTATGACAACAGAATCAAAAGAAGAAAAACTCCTTGACCCCCGCAAGCAATGGGTCAAGTTCGTCATCGCAACACTGCTCTATCTGCTCTTCCTCTATTGGGTAGGCAGTTGGTGGGGATTGCTTGTCGTACCTTTTATATTTGATGCATACATCAGCAAGAAGATACCTTGGACATGGTGGAAGAAGTCGAAGAACAAGAACTTCGTGTGGATAATGGGATGGGTGGATGCCATCGTATTTGCCCTTGTAGCCGTCTATTTCGTCAATCAATTCTTCTTTCAGAACTACGTGATTCCTACCTCGTCGTTGGAGAAATCTTTGCTCGTGGGCGATTATTTGGCCGTGAGTAAAGTGAGCTACGGTCCTCGTATCCCACAGACACCGCTCACCATGCCACTTACCCAGCACACACTCCCTGTCTTGAATTGCAAGAGCTACCTCGAGTGGCCTCAGTGGGAGTATCGCCGTGTGAAGGGATTGGGCAATGTGCAGTTGAACGACATTGTGGTGTTCAACTACCCCTCGGGTGATACCGTGGCACTGAATGCTCAAAATGCCGACTACTACACGTTGGTTTACGGATATGGTGCGCAACTGAACCCCAACAAGCCGGTGATGGATTCGCTCACTACCCTGCAACAACGCGCCGTGTATGCTCAAAACTATGCCTATGGCGCACGCTATATCAAGCAGAATCCGCAACAATTCGGCGAAGTGACCGCACGTCCCACCGACCGACGCGAGAACTACGTGAAGCGTTGCGTGGGCCTTCCCGGACAGACATTGCAAATCAAGGACCGTATCATCTACCTCGATGGTGTGGCCAACAAGGAGCCTGACAATGTGCAATACAATTACCTGGTGACAACCAACCGCCCTATCCCCGTGGAGTTGGCCCGCCAGTTGGGTATCAGCAACGAGGACTTGATGAACCGCAACCAGCAAGGCACCATGTACTGTCTACCCTTGACTGAAGCCACCAAGCAGGGATTGCAGGCACGCAAGGACATTGTGCGCGACATCAACCCCTATCCTGATGAACAGATGGGCGACCTCTATCCCTTGAATATGTACAAGGATTGGACGTGCGACAACTACGGCCCCGTATGGATTCCTAAAAAGGGCGAGAGCATCCGCCTCACTCTTGAAAACTTGCCCATCTACGAGCGTCCCATCGCCATCTATGAAGGCAACCGGTTGGAGGTGACTCCCCAAGGAAAGATTCTCATCAACGGTGTAGAGACCGACACCTATACCTTCAGGCAGGACTACTACTGGATGCAAGGCGACAACCGCCACAATTCGGCCGACTCGCGCTATTGGGGATTTGTGCCCGAAGATCACATCGTGGGCAAGCCCCTCTTCATCTGGCTCTCCTTGGACAAGGACCGTAGCCTCTTTGATGGGAAAATCCGTTGGAAACGCCTGTTCAAGTGGGTGGAGGATATAAAATAGTACTCAGCTACGAGCTACGAGTGACGAGTGCCATTCGGATGGAAAACTCGTAGCTTGTAGCTCATTACTTGTAACTAAAAAGAGATGAAACGCATCACATTAACCCTAATCATTGCCGTGAGCCTCGTGCTGCTTGTACGCACGTTTGCCTTCACTTCGTGTACCATCCCGTCGGACGGGATGGAGAACACCCTTTATCGGGGCGACCGCGTGTTGGTAAACAAGTGGAGTTACGGCTTGCGTCTCCCCTTTACCTCGTTTATTGGTTATCACCGTTGGGCTTCTGATAGTGTGCAACGTGGCGACATCGTGCTTTTCAACAATCCTGCACCTGTTGACCCTACTGCATCCATTGACCGACGCGAGGTATATATCAGCCGCTGTATCGGCCAGCCGGGCGACACACTGATGCTGAACCACGAACGGGTAGCCACCACCGATGGAATAATCAGCCCCGATGACAAGTTCCTCTACTCCTATCCTGGCGAACAGGAGGATCTGATGCAGGAGGCCTTGCAGAATGTGGGACTTACCGACAACCAACTTGTGGGATACGACAATGGTGCCTATGTGCGTAGTTTCAGTCACTACGAACTCTATCTGTTGAAGCAGGAGTTGCAAGGTGCCGTCACCTTCAAAGCCCTGCAAACCGACACCACTGAGGGAGTTCATCCCTTCGTCGTCCCTAGCAAGGGTCTGCTTGTCAAGGCATATCCCTGGAATGCCAAGCTCTTGTGCAACACCATCAATCTGCACGAAGGCCGACACGCCACCCTCAAGGGAAACACCTTGGTTGTGGATGGCACACCCGTCAAAGGTTTCCGCTTCACCAAGGATTATTGTTGGGTAGCGGCCAGCAACTCCATCAATGTCACCGACTCACGCCTCTTTGGCTTTGTCCCCGCCGACCATCTTATCGGACGCGCCTCACTCATTTGGTTCTCGCGCGACCCCGCACAACCTTGGAATAAAGGACATCGGTGGGAGAGGGTAGGAAATAAATTGTGAACCTTGATTGATAGGACTTATATAAGTCGGAGGAACTGTGATTACTTCTACTATTATTTAATTCTAATTTTACTGACCATGTACCACTTTTCCACCGCCTACTTGGCACCTGTGTCATATTACGTGCAGTTGTATGCTGCCACTGAGGGGGCATGCATCGAGCAATGGGAGCACTATGTGAAGCAGACCTATCGCAACCGGTGCGTCATTGCCACCGCTCAGGGGACGCAGGCACTCACCATCCCTACTGAAAGCAATGGGGGGGAGAAGTGCCTCATGCGCGATGTACGTATCAGCGACCATGGCAATTGGCGCCACTTGCATTGGAATGCTTTGGAGTCGGCCTATCGACACAGCCCTTTCTTCGAGTACTATGCCGATGATTTCCGTCCCTTTTATGAACGTAAGTATGACTTCCTGCTCGACTTTAACGAAGAGTTGCGCCAACTGGTGTGTAGTCTCATCGGATTCGAACCGCGTGTGGAACTGAGCAAGGAATATCTTCACGAAGTCCCTACCGGTGACACCGATTTGCGCAACTTGATTCATCCTAAACGTCCCTGTACCGAGGCTTTCCCCGCTTACACCCCTCGTCCTTACTACCAAGTATTCAAGGAACGCCACGGTTTCTTGCCCGACCTTAGCATTGTGGACCTGTTGTTCAACATGGGGCCGGAGAGTCTGTTGGTTATCTCCTCCGATTCAAGATTGTAAAAGGTTTTTATTATTTATTGCTTCTCGTGGAGGTGAGTTTTTGCTTCTTTGTAATATGCTTATATTCAGGTGTTTACTATCATGCGTGGGTGCCCTTTGCACCCCACGCGTGGGGTATGTTGGTACCCCACGCGTGACCTATCAAGATACCCTACGCGTGGGGTATAATTGGCATGTACGAATGAGGGCCTGAAACGTCTGTTTCAAGCCCTCAAACTGTAAAGTATTATTGATGTATTATTTCAACGCATCCAGATTCTGTTGGTTGAGCAACTGCTTGCCTTCGGCGGTGTACATGTAGGCAATGCGGTCGGCGTATGCCTTCTCAATCTTGCCGCGAACCATCTTCATGGTGCTGTTGATCATCTGGTTCTGCTCGGTGAACGGCTCGGCCAGCACGGCGAAGCAGCTGGGCAACCAGCGTTCGGGGAACATGCCTTCGAACTCGCCACCCTTCTTGTACTTGTTCAGTTCGCTGTCCAACTTCTGCAGGGCGGCCTTGCGTCCCTCCTCGGTGTCGAGGCTGAGGCCCTGTTCCTTCAGCTTGCGGATAAGTTGGTCGCGGTTGGGCACGATGACGGCAGTGGTGTAGGCCGACTGGTTGTTGTAGAGCATCACCTGGTCGATGTAGCGTGACTTCTCCACGAGTGCCTCTTCGATGCCTTCGGGGCTGTACTTCTCGCCGTCGCTGCTGATGAGCAGACTCTTGAAGCGTCCCTTCACGTAGAGCAATCCCTCCTTGGTCATGTAACCGAGGTCGCCAGTATAGAGGTATCCGTCGCGTACGGTGTCGGCGGTTGATTCGGGGTTCTTCCAGTATCCGGCCATTACGTTTTCGCCCTTCACCACGATTTCGCCCATCTCGCCCAAGGGAAGTTCCTTGCCTTCGTTGTCGCAAATTTTCAGTTCGATAGGTTTTACGAGTTTACCGCTTGAACCGAAGCGGTAGAGGTCGGGACCGTTGCTGGAGATAACCGGTGTGGCTTCGCTCAAACCGTAACCCTGATACATGGGCATACCTACGCCGACATAGAATTTCTGAAGATCCTTGTCGAGCAATGCACCACCACCGATGAAGAAACGGAGTTCGCCACCGAAACTTTCACGAACCTTCGAGAAGAGAATCTTGTCGAACAACCATACGAGGGGCTTCAACAGATAGCGGAATCCCTTGAAATCCTGGTTGCTCTCGCCAAAGTAGATTTGACGTACTTTCAGACCCATGTTGAACAAACGTACCGTGGTCTTTCCTTTGGCGCGGATGCCCTGCTCGATGTTCTTCTTGAATGTCTTGGCCAAGGCGGGCACGCTGAGGATGAAGTGAGGACGTACTTCCTTAATATTAAGAGGAATGTTCTTGAGTGATTCGAGCGGTGTGCGGCCTACCTGTACGGTGGCAGCTGTAGCACCTACGGACATCATGATGTAGAATCCCACCACGTGTGCAAAGCAGTGGTCGAGAGGCAGGATGATGAGTGTGCGCCACTCTTCGGTGATGTGTACGAGGGTAAGTGCCTGCTCCACGTTGGCCGTATAGTTGCGGTGTGTGAGCACTACACCCTTGGGGTCAGCGGTAGTTCCGCTGGTGTAGGTGATGGTGGCGTAGTCGTCGTTCTGGATAGAGCGTCCCACGCTGAGGAACTCGTCCATGGTGTGAGTGTTCAAGAACTCGTCACCCATCTTCAATACCTCTTCAAGGGCAATTTCCTTGTCTTGGTATTCCTTTTGTTCGTCGAATACGATTACTTTTTCTACCAATGTCAATTGATCCTTGATGGCACGGATTTTCTTTAACTGTGTGCCACTTACCATGATGAACTTTACATCACCGTGGATGAGGCGGAACAGCAGGTCGTTGCTCTCCTCGAGCTTGATGCTCAACGGCACATTGATAGCACCGGCATAGAACATGGACAATTCACCGATGACCCACATGTTGCGGCCTTCGCTGAGCAAGGCCATGGTGTCGCCCTTCTTAACGCCTAATGCTTGAAGACCGGCTCCGAGGCGATAGACTTGATCCTTGACTTGAGTATAAGTGGTAGGTTCAAACTGTTTGCCGGTCTTTTCCAACAGGAAAGTGTTGTTGGGATACTTGCTGACCGACGCTTCAAATAAATCTACGAGTGTCTTTTTCATATTTTAAATTAGTTTCACTTAAAACAGTTAGCGGGTGCAAAGATACGTCAAGAAAACTGAAACACAAAGAAAAGTGTTTGTTTTCTTCATTTTATCCAAAGCAGACACCCATGTGTTGGCCTTGGATAACGAGCTCGTGGTCAGGTGGTACAAGGCGTGTACTGCCTGCCACCTCGACGAGGGGAACAGAGGTGATGTCGCCTCCATTAACGGCCACCATACGGCCGAATTGGCGTTCGGCAATCAACTCTACTGCGTGACTTCCCATGCGGGTGGAGAGGATACGGTCGAAGGAGCATGGCGAGCCTCCGCGTTGGGTATATCCGAGCACCGTTTCACGAGCATCAATGCCGGTCATCTCTGTAATGGTGGAGGCGATGTATTCGCCGGCTCGTCCTGGTCGGGGTGTAGGCAACCCTTCGGCCACCACCACGATGGCATAATTCTTTCCCCGTTGCATGCGTTGCATGATGGCCTGACAGATGCGCTCCATATTATAAGGGCGTTCGGGGATGAGGATGACATCGCCTCCAGCGGCCATACCGCTATAAAGGGCGATCCATCCAGCTTTGTGTCCCATCACCTCGATGACCATTACACGGCGGTGTGCACTGGCGGTACTATGGAGCCGGTCGATGGCCTCGGTGGCAATGCTGACGGCCGTGTGGAAACCAAAGCAGAGGTCGGTGCCGGCCACATCGTTGTCGATGGTTTTGGGAATACCAATGACAGGAATGCCTGCGCGGGCCATCTTGCCAGCGGTCTTCTGTGTACCGTTGCCGCCGATGCATACCACGGCGTCCAATTCTAATTTCTCGATATTGGCCTTCAATATGGCAGGTTTGTCGATTCCTGGTACGGCTTGTTTCTTGCTATAGGGTTTTTCGCGCGAAGTGCCCAAGATGGTGCCACCCATGGTGAGGAGGCCGGTGAGCGACTTTTCGGTCATCACTTCGTAATCAAGGTCAATCAAGCCTTTGAAGCCACCATGAATACCAATGACCTCCATGCCATAGTTCAAAATCGCAGTTTTGCACACACCACGGATGGTGGCATTGATGCCGGGACAATCACCGCCCGATGTAAGGATTCCGATACGCATATTTTTAAGATTTAAGGAGTAGGGTTTGGGGATTGATGTTGGCTTTTTTCTATACCTTTAGCCCTTATCCGTCACAACATTCGTTAAATTCAGCGTGTAAAGATAGGTATTTTCAGAAGTTTACACTAATTTTGCACGAAATTTTATCTAAATTCGGATAAATTATAGCAAATAATGAGCATTACCAAACTGATAAGCAAAGGTTTTATACCGCGTCAGCGGACCTTGTTGACATACGATACACAGGCAGAAGCCCTGCAAGCCGAGCAGTTGAAGAAACTGATAGCTAAAGCATCCCATACCGAATGGGGTGTGAAGCACGATTACCATAGCATACGCACGTATGAGGAGTATGCTCTGCGTGTACCCGTCCAATCCTATGATGATATCAAACCCTATGTGGAGCGTATGCGCCATGGGGAGAGTAATGTGCTGTGGCCTTCGCAGGTGAAGTGGTACGCCAAATCATCAGGAACAACCAATGACAAGAGCAAGTTCATACCCGTAACCCGCGACGGATTGAAGCAGATGCACTATATGGGCCCTGTGGATTGTGTGGCCTATTATTTGATGACACGTCCCGACTCGCGCTTCTTCGATGGCAAGGGACTCATATTGGGCGGAAGCCATGCGCCCAACTACAATCTGAAGCACAGCTTGGTGGGCGACCTCTCGGCCATCCTTATCGAGAATATGAATCCGTTGGCCAATTTCATTCGTGTACCCTCCAAGGAGATAGCTTTGTTGAGCGACTTTGAAGAGAAGATGGAGCGGATTGCCCGTAGCACCATCAACACGAACATCACAAATATCTCTGGTGTGCCTTCGTGGATGATGGCCGTCATCAAGCGAGTGTTGGAGATAACCGGTGCCCAATCGTTGGACGAGGTGTGGCCGAACCTCGAAATTTTCTTCCACGGAGGAGTAAGTTTTGCCCCGTACCGCGAAACGTACCAACAACTGATCCGTGGTTCCCGTATGCAATATCGCGAGACGTACAATGCCAGCGAAGGATTCTTTGGCGTGCAGAACGACCCGGCAGATCCTTCCATGATGCTGATGTTGGATTACGGTGTATTCTACGAATTCATCCCTATGGACGAATTGGACAAACCAAATCCGAATATCGTACCGCTGACAGGTGTGGAGATAGGATGCAATTATGCCGTAGTCATCAGCAATCCATGCGGATTGTGGCGCTATATGATTGGCGACACCGTGCGCTTTACCAACAAAGATCCATACAAGTTTGTTATCTCCGGACGCACCAAACACTTCATCAATGCCTTTGGCGAAGAGTTGGTGGTGGAGAATGCTGAGAAAGGCCTGCAAGCCGCATGTGCCGCTACCGGTGCACAAGTGAGTGAATATTCGGCCGCTCCTGTCTTTATGGATGCCGATGCCAAGTGCCGTCACCAATGGCTCATCGAATTTTCGGTAGCACCTGACTCTATAGAGCACTTCACCCAAGTGTTGGATCAAACTTTGCAACAAGTGAATAGCGACTACGAAGCCAAACGATACAAGGACATCACCTTGCAATGTCTGGAAGTGGTGCCTGCACGTGCCAACCTTTTCCACGATTGGTTGAAAGCGAAAGGAAAATTGGGCGGACAGCACAAGGTGCCCCGCTTGAGCAATACACGTGAACATATCGATGAGATGTTGAAATTTAATGAATAACAGAAATATCTAAATCCCTAGAAAATCTAGATAATATAGAAAATATAGAATCTCTAGACAATATAGGCAATCTAGAAAAATCAAAGAATATGACCAACCAACCTACATACAACAAACGTCTGCTCGGCTTGCTTGTGTTGCTGGCAATGCTCATCGTTTCGTGTGCCCGTATGGCGTCACCCGACGGTGGCCTCTATGATGAGACACCACCGGTGATGGTGCGCAGCCATCCTGCCATTGGAGCGCTCAATAGCGACGAGAAACGCATTGTGTTGGAGTTCGACGAATACATCAAATTGCAGAATGCTTCGGAAAAGGTTGTCATTTCGCCTCCACAGATTGATATGCCGGAGATCAAGACCAGTGGCAAACGGGTCATTGTGGAATTGGTGGACAGCTTGAAACCCAACACCACATACTCCATCGACTTCGGTGATGCCATTACAGATAACAATGAGGGAAACCCCATGGGGCAATTTGCTTTTACCTTCTCCACTGGCAATGCCATTGACTCTATGGAGGTGGCGGGCACAATCTTGAATGCCGAGAATTTGGAACCTATCAAGGGAATGCAAGTGGGACTGTATGCCGACCTTTCGGATACGGCCTTTACAACCAAACCCCTTGAACGCATTTCGCGTACCGATGCAGGTGGACGCTTCTCCATCAAAGGTATAGCCCCTGGGGAATACCGCATTTATGGATTGATGGACGGTGATCAGAACTATCATTTCAGTCAAAAGAGCGAGATGATTGCCTTCATGGATTCGCTTGTCATTCCCTATGGCGAACCTGCCATACGGAAAGATACCTTTTGGATTGACTCACTCACTATCGATACCATCATTGATGTACCTTATACCCGCTATCTTCCCGATGATTTGTTGCTCAGAGCATTCAAGGAGGAGGTGAGTTCCCAGTATCTGCTCAAGAATGAGCGACTTACTCCCAACAAGTTCTCCATCTACTTTGCTTCTAAGGCCGATACCTTGCCCACGCTCAAGGGATTGAATTTTGATGAAAAGGATGCCTTTATTATAGAGAAGAGTCTTCACAACGATACAATCCACTATTGGATTAAGGATTCTACCATCATTAAATTGGATACTCTGGAAATGACGCTTGGTTATCTCTATACTGACACATTGGGGCAACTTGCACCACGCACCGACACCCTTTACATGGCTTCTAAGAAAACATTGGCCATGATACAGAAGGATAAGGATAGAGAGATGGAAGAATTCCAGAAAGAACTCAAGAAACGTCGTCGCCGCTTGAAAGAGGGTGAGGAGTTGACAGATACATTGCCTCCTATCAAATTTATGAAACCCAAGGTGAAGAGCATCAAGGATGTACACGCCACTCTTACCCTTGATTTCGAGGAACCCTTGGCGCGTATTGATACACAAGCTATACACTTGCGATTGAAGGTGGACACTTTGTGGAAGGATATACCTTATCGTTTCGAATTTATGGACGGATATACGCGTAAATATCGTATTCGTGCCGAATGGAGACCCGAGCAGGAGTATGAACTCGTCATAGACTCGGCGGCCTTTACCGGTATCTACGGATTACATACTGATAAGATGAAGCAAACCATGAAGATGCGTTCGCTTGATGATTATGGTACTGTGGCTTTCGATGTAAGAGGTAGCAACCTTTCGTCCAACGCCTACGTGGAACTGCTTAGTGGTGATGACAAACCTGTGAGGAAACAAAAGTTGGAAAAGGGACATGCCCAATTCTTCTTCCTCAATCCGGGTAAATACTACGCACGCATCATTGATGATACGAATGGAAACGGCAAGTGGGATACAGGACTTTATGCCGACCACTTACAACCCGAGCACGTCTATTACTATCCTCAAATGTTGGAAGTGCGCGCCTTGTGGGATATGCGACAGGATTGGGATATCCATGCTACACCAGTCACCAAGCAGAAGCCATTGGATATAACCAAACAAAAACCTGAAGAAAAGAAAGAGAAGCGAAGCAAGAATGCTGAGCGTGAAGAACGAAAGAGAAAAAACAAGTAACTATGAAAAAACTTCTTTCCCTCATCCTGATACTCTTTTCTCTGAGTGTCAATGCCCAATGCCCAGCTGAGAACAACGCTTTTCAGAGTGGCGAACAGTTGGATTACGAAATGTATTTCAATTGGAAATTTGTATGGATAAAGGCCGGAGTTTCTTGCCTAAAGACGGATGCCATTACTTTGCCTGACGGGACAGATGGATACAGAACTTCCCTTGTTGCCACCAGCAGTAAGCGTGCCGACCACTTCTTCAAGATGCGCGACACACTCATTAGTGATATGACTATGCGCATGGAGCCTCGCTACTTCCGTAAAGGGGCTGAAGAGGGTAAACGCTACACCGTGGATGAGGCTTGGTTTACCTACTCCAATGGTAAAAGCAAAGCCAATCAACAACGCTTGCATAGGGACGGCACTATAAAGACTTCCGAAGAGACCATGGATGAGTGTATATACGATATGCTCAGTATTCTGCAACGTGCCCGTTCGTTTGACCCTACGGACTATAAAGTGGGTGATAAGATACACTTTCAGATGGCTACAGGAAGACGGGTGGAAGAACAGACCCTTATTTATCGAGGTAAAAAGAAATTCGAGGCAGAGGATGATGATGAAACAGTGTATCGTTGTCTTGTATTTTCTCTTGTAGAGTACGATAAAAAGGGAAAAGAACAGGAGGTTATCACCTTCTACGTTACCGATGACAAAAATCACTTGCCCGTCCGTCTTGACCTCTTCCTTAATTTCGGTTCGGCCAAGGCCTTCCTTAAAAATATCAAAGGAAATCGCCATCCTATGACCTCTATCGTGAGGAAGTGAGAAAAAGGCTTAGCTTTTTGGATGTTCAAGATACGGATGTTGAGTGCTGAAGATAGGTATCTTTCAGCCTCAACATCCGTATCTTGTGTGTCTATGAAACGTATCTCGATGGCATCGCCCAAAGAATGCATTCTTACATGTCGAAGATTAGTATTCTTTCGGCTAAGGAATGGTGATTCTTCCAAGGTGCCTAAGGTTATGATCTATCATAGGAAATTTAAGAAAATATACGATATAGCCTTATTTCTTTTGAAAAATAGCTTACAATAGAAATATTTCATATATATTTGCGCAATTATAAATATTATTCAAACAAAAACAATATGATGAAACCTACAAATTCAGTTAAAACTCTTCTGCTGGCAGTCGCTCTTTCTGCATCTGCCGGCACGGCTATGTCGCAAGACAAACTCTATTCGAACACATTCTCTCTGTCTGAAGTACAATTGTTGGATGGTCCCTTCAAACATGCCATGGACTTGAATGTGGATGTATTGTTACAATACGATACAGACCGTTTGTTGGCTCCTTTCTTGAAGGAAGCTGGTTTACCTAAGAAGGCTGAATATTTCCCTAATTGGGAGGGATTGGATGGTCATGTGGGTGGTCACTATATCTCTGCATTGGCCATGCACTATGCTGCTACAGGCAATCAGGCATGTAAAGAGAGATTGGATTATGTGCTTGCCGAGCTCAAGCGTTGCCAGGATAAGAATGGTAATGGTTATGTAGGTGGTGTGCCTGATAGCGAACGCCTGTGGGGCGAAGTGAAGAGTGGAAACTATGGCTTTGTAAACCGTTATTGGGTGCCTTGGTACAACATCCACAAGACATTTGCCGGATTGCGCGATGCTTGGATGTATGCCGATAGCGAATTGGCCAAGGAGATGTTCTTGAAACTTTGCGATTGGGGATGTGATGTAACTGCATCCTTGACAGACGAAGAGATGGAGAGAATGTGTGGCCAGGAGTTTGGTGGTATGAACGAGGTGTATGCTGATGCTTATCAAATGACTGGCGACATGAAGTATTTGAACGTGGCCAGACGTTTTGCTCACCGTTGGTTGTTGGATAGCATGGCTAAGGGTGTTGACAATTTGGACAACAAACATGCCAATACACAGGTGCCTAAGGTGGTTGGCCATGCACGAACTGCAGAGATGTATCAATTGGCAGGTAATGATGAAGAGGCTGCATACTATCAGAAAGCATCAGAATTCTTCTGGGAAACGGTGGTGAACACCCGTTCGTTGGCATTCGGTGGCAATAGCCGTCGCGAGCATTTTGCATCGGCTGACGATTGCAAGAGCTATGTGGACGATCGCGAAGGTCCTGAATCGTGCAACACCAACAACATGATGAAGTTGACGCAGAATCTGTTCCGTATGACAGGTGATGTACGTTACGCTGACTACTACGAACGTGCCATGTTCAACCACATCCTCTCTACTCAACATCCTGAGCACGGAGGATATGTATACTTTACACCTGCACGTCCTGCACACTATCGTGTTTATTCTCAGCCCAATAGTGGTATGTGGTGTTGTGTTGGTACAGGTATGGAGAATCATGGTAAATATGGTGAATTCATCTATACACATACGGATGATGAATTGTCTGTAAACTTGTTTGTCGCTTCTCAGCTCGATTGGAAAGAGAAGAAATTCAGCTTGAAGCAAGAGACCAATTTCCCCAACGAAGAAACCGTGCGTTTTACTGTCTCGGGCAAGTCACAGAAGCTGAAACTCAAAATCCGTTGCCCGTGGTGGGTGAAGCCCGGCGAGATGAAGGTCATCTGCAAGGGCAAGGACTATGCGGTGGGTGCACAACCCTCGTCTTATATCGAGATTGAGCGCAAGTGGAAGAAGGGCGATGTCATTGAAGTCACCATGCCCATGTCGATAACCGTTGAAGAATTGCCTAACCTCCCCAACTACATTGCCATTATGCGCGGTCCTATCCTGTTGGGTGCACGCATGGGCAACTATCGTCTGGATGGCTTGGTGGCCAATGATGGCCGTTGGGCACACATCGCTCACGGTCCGTTGGTATCGCTTTTCGATACTCCGTTCTTGATTGGCGAGCGCGAAGAGATTGTGCAGAAACTCCAGAATATGCAACCCGTTAGTGGAAAGCCTATGCATTTCACCGTACCAGGTTTGTTTGAAGGAAAGTTCAAAGACCTTGAGTTGGAGCCATTCAGTGGTATTCACGATAGCCGTTATATGATGTACTGGCTCTCAATGAGCAAGAAAGAGTATGCCGATTATCAGCAGAGTATGCGTGAAGCTGAGCAACAAAAACTGGAGCTTGATGCACGCACTGTGGATGCGGTAGCTACAGCTGAGCAACAACCCGAGGTGGATCATCAGATGAAGACCGAACGTTCACAAAAGGGTAACTTCCAGAGCGAAGGCTGGCGCGATGCAAGCAATGGTGGATACTTCTCATATAACATGGATACCAAGGGCGAGGAGAATCTCAAGTTGATGGTACGCTACTGGGGTAATGAAAGTGGCAACCGTTCGTTCGACATCATGATTGACGACCAGGTGCTGGCCTCTGAAAACATTGTGGGCAAGTGGAAGCGCGAGGCTTTTGTGAATGCTGAATACACCATTCCTGCTGAATGGTTGAAGGGCAAGCAAGTCATCAACGTACGTTTCCAGAGCAAGCCGGGCACAGTGGCCGGTGGTGTCTTCTATGTACGCTTGATAAAGTAATGGATTTGATAACGTGATAGAAAAAGGGTGTGTCCGATAATGGGCACACCCTTTTTTATATACGGTGAGTTTGATACGAACACACGTTAACTTTATTCAATCATCTTTTTTCTCTCCATCCAATCGCGTCGTTCGGTAACATCCATCTTTTCGATGGCATAGCGGAGCATGGTGCGGGGCATGGTAGCGGCATGTTTGTCGAGGAAGATGCGAAGGAGGGAGATGTCGCGTTTCCCCATCTCGCGTAGCATCCATCCGACGGCTTTCTGCATGAGGTCGTGGCGTGAGTCAACCAATTTGTCGGCCAATGCAAAAGTGTCGCCAAAATCTCCTTTACGGATAAAATTCAAAGTGCTTACTATGGCAATCCGTCGCTCCCATAGCAAAGGGCTTTCGGCCAGTTGGTAGAGAATGGTGCGTTCGGTGGATGAATACAGGTGCTCACCCACGATGTTGGGTGCTGAGAGGTCTACCAAATCCCAGTTGTTGATGCGCTCTGTACGGCTCAGGTAAAGGTCAAAGATGGCCTGCCTCTCTTCTTCTGTCGATTTTTTGTACTTCATTACCAATATCAACAGGGCACACATGCGGCACTCGTGCCATTCACTGTCGAGCAGGCGGTTCACTACCTCCAACGGTGCATGGCTATATTCCTTGGCCACCAAGCGGATATGGGGTACGGCAATACCCATGAATTTGTCTCCCTCGCCATATTCTCCTTCCCCTGTCTTGAAGAAACGGGGGAGTACAATGGCCTTCTCTGCATCGATGTGCAGGCGCAGGGATTGAAGGATGGCGGTGTGCATAAAAACTTATTTCTCGAACTTCTTTTTATAATACGACCCTGCAGTGTAGAGGGTGGCCGCGGGATTGTGTCCCGTCACACGGTCTTTGGTCACCAGGGTAGTGACATAGGCCTCGGAGTATTTGTAGAAAAGGCTGTCGTGTCCTACACAAAGTCCGATTACCACGTTCAAGTCTGTTTTTGCTTCGTTCAACAGGCGTGCTTGCAGGATGGGGTTGCACATGGCAGGGCCAATCTCTTCGCACCGCTTGGGGATACCTATTGACGATTTGTCCTTTCCTGCCACCTTGCAGATGACGGCATACGGTTCAAAACCATTGGCACGTAGGATTCGCGCAAAGATACGCGCCTCGTTGACGAGGCCGATGCAATTGGCAACACCTATGCGGTGGGCACCTATTTTACGGGCAAACTCCATGATTTCCTGCACACGTGTCCATTGGCAATAGCCTTCGTACTCCACTTCGGCACTGGCCACCATGATGTCGTGGTTGCGTCCTTCATCGTACCGTTCAAGTGCCCATTGCAAATCCTCGTCCTTCAAGTTCACCGTAGGGCAAAATTCGGGATAAGTGCGGGTCTTGAACTTGCAATTCTGAGTACCGCAATCCACGCAACTATGTAAGGTTTCTTTGTTTTCTTCCATTTTATACTTGATATTTGCTTGCAAAAGTAGCTAATAATCCTTAGAAAAGCAATTGATTTCTTGGCTATTCGCTAAAAAGGTCGTACTTTTGCCCCCTCAATTTGGCTTATGTGTCTAACTTTGGCATATAGGGATAGAGGGATAGTTAGAAAAGATAAAAACTAAAAGAAAACGATACGATGAATTTTGTAGAAGAACTGAGATGGCGCGGCATGTTGCACACCATGATGCCGGGCACTGAAGAATTGCTCTCGAAAGAGATGGTAACGGCCTACTTGGGTATCGACCCTACAGCCGACTCACTCCACATCGGACACTTGTGCGGTGTGATGATGCTCCGCCACTTGCAACGTTGCGGACACAAGCCGTTGGCACTCATCGGTGGAGCCACGGGTATGATTGGCGACCCCTCGGGAAAGTCGCAAGAGCGTAACTTGCTGGACGAAGCCACACTGACCCACAACGTGGCTTGCATCAAGAAGCAGCTGGAGAAATTCCTCGACTTCAATAGCAATGCGGAAAACAAGGCCGAGCTGGTGAACAACTACGACTGGATGAAGGACTTCACCTTCCTGGATTTCGCACGCGACATCGGCAAGCACATCACCGTGAACTACATGATGGCCAAGGACAGTGTGCAGAAGCGCTTGAACGGTGAAGCCCGCGACGGACTTTCGTTCACCGAGTTCACTTACCAGCTCTTGCAGGGATACGACTTCCTCTACCTGAACACTCACAAGAACTGCAAGTTGCAGGTGGGTGGTAGCGACCAGTGGGGAAACATCACTACGGGTACTGAGCTTATCCGCCGCACGACCGGTGGCGAGGCGTATGCACTGACTTGCCCCCTCATCACCAAGGCCGATGGTGGCAAGTTCGGAAAGACCGAGAGCGGAAACATCTGGCTCGACCCCAACTACACCTCACCTTACAAGTTCTACCAGTTCTGGCTGAACGTGAGCGACGAGGATGCTGCCCGCTACATCAAGATATTCACCTCTATCGAGAAGGACGAAATCGACGCCCTCATTGCCGAGCACACCGAGGCTCCGCACCTGCGTCTGTTGCAGAAGCGTCTGGCTAAGGAGGTGACCATCATGGTACACTCTGAGGAAGAGTACAATGCAGCCGTAGAGGCATCGGGCATCCTGTTCGGAAACGCCACCAGCGAAGCCCTGCACAAGCTGGACGAAGCTACTCTGTTGGCGGTGTTCGAAGGTGTCCCCCAGTTCGAGATTGACAAGAACCTGCTTGTTGAAGGCGCCAAAGCCGTTGACCTCTTTGTGGAGAGTGCTGCCGTGTTCCCCTCTAAGGGCGAGATGCGCAAGCTCGTTCAAGGTGGCGGTGTGTCGCTAAACAAAGAGAAACTGGGTGCCTTTGACCAGACCATCACCACGGCCGACTTGCTGAACGACAAGTATCTGCTCGTGCAACGCGGCAAGAAGAACTATTACTTGGTGATTGCGAAGTAAAGAGATTTCAGGAGTTATAGGAGTTCAAGGAGTACAGGAGTTACTTCTGAACTCCTTTTTTGCATAGAAAAGTCATTTTCTCCGCAATTTTTTTGGATAATTCGCGAGAGAGCACTATCTTTGCACCGCTTTTTAACAGAAAGCACCTGATGATTGGACTATGGTGTAATGGTAACACAACAGGTTTTGGTTCTGTTTTTCCAGGTTCGAATCCTGGTAGTCCAACCGAAAGAAAGGGCTGTGTCATCCGATACAGCCCTTTTTGTTTTTTCTCATTAAAAGTCTGCATATAAAATAATTCTTCTTCTTTAGTGAAACTTCTCCCGCTTTTTCTTTGTTATCCCGAAAATAAGTTGTTACTTTGCACGAAATTTGGAAAGTATGGACGTGAAACAGTTCGTTGGTCAATCCGACAGGCATATATAATATAAGGTAATGCATTGCTCCCTTCCCCTGGGAAGAGCGATGCATTTTCTTTATATGGAAAGCCCCCTCAATCCCCCCAAGGGGGGAAGTCAGGCTTGGAGACATTGCTTTTTCTCTCCTTTTGGGGCGTCAGAGGAGGCCAAAAGAAGACAAGACCTGGAAGGATTTTCTTCCCTACCTGAGAAAAATCTTTTTCAGACGGGAGAGGAAAACACCCCATGGATGGGGAAACCTTAACCCATGGATGAACCTGCCTTAGCCTTGGGTTAAGCATACCTTAACCCTGGGATGGATGCGGGTGGATTTGGAGAATGATACATAAAGATTAAATAAAAACAGAACAATGGAGAAAAAGAAGCTGAAGAAAGTGCTCGTGCTCGGCTCGGGTGCATTGAAGATTGGTCAGGCCGGAGAGTTTGACTACAGCGGTTCGCAGGCATTGAAGGCGCTGCGCGAAGAGGGTATCAGTTCAGTGTTGGTGAACCCTAATGTGGCCACCATCCAGACATCGGAGGGCATTGCCGACCAGGTGTATTTCCTGCCCGTGACTCCCTTCTTTGTAGAGGAAATCATCAAGAAGGAGCGCCCCGACGGCATCCTGTTGGCCTTTGGCGGACAGACGGCAATCAACTGTGGTACCGACCTCTACACCCGCGGCATCCTGGAGAAGTATGGCGTGCAGGTGTTGGGTACGTCGGTGGATGCCATCATGTACACCGAGGACCGCGACCTCTTCGTGAAGAAGCTCGACGAGATTGAAATGAAGACTCCCGTCAGCCAGGCCGTAGAGACGATGGAGGATGCCATCGCTGCTGCTGAGCGCATCGGCTTCCCCGTGATGGTCCGTTCGGCTTACGCCTTGGGCGGACTTGGTAGCGGTATCTGTCAGAATAAGGAGGAGTTCGTGAAGTTGGCCGAAAGCTCGTTCACCTTCAGCAAGCAGATTCTCGTGGAAGAGTCGCTGAAGGGATGGAAGGAGATTGAGTTCGAGGTTATCCGCGATGCCAACGACCACTGCTTCACCGTGGCCAGCATGGAGAACTTCGACCCCCTGGGTATCCACACGGGTGAATCTATCGTGGTGGCTCCCACCTGCTCGCTCAGCGACGATCAGGTGAAGATGCTGCAAGAGCTCTCTGTGAAGGCTATCCGCCACCTCGGCATTGTGGGCGAGTGCAACATCCAGTATGCCTTCAATGGCGACACCAACGACTACCGTGTCATCGAGGTGAATGCCCGTCTGAGCCGTTCTTCTGCCCTTGCCTCCAAGGCTACGGGTTATCCCCTCGCCTTCGTGGCTGCTAAGATTGCCCTTGGCTACACGCTCGACCAAATTGGTGAAATGGGTACTCCCAACTCAGCATACGTAGCTCCTCAGCTCGACTACCTGATTTGCAAGATTCCTCGTTGGGACTTGACCAAGTTTGCCGGTGTGTCTCGCGAAATAGGCTCAAGCATGAAATCAGTAGGCGAAATCATGTCTATCGGACGTTCGTTCGAAGAGGTTATCCAGAAGGGTCTCCGCATGATTGGTCAAGGTATGCACGGATTTGTGGGCAACGAACACACCAAGTTCGACAACCTCGACCACGAGCTTTCCAACCCCACCGACCTGCGTGTCTTTGCACTGGCTCAGGCGCTCGAAGAGGGTTACACCATCGACCGCCTCTACGAGCTGACCAAGATTGCTCCCTGGTTCCTCGAAAGACTGAAGAACATTGTTGACTATAAGAAGGTGCTTTGCGGCTACAACACTTTGGCCGATGTGCCTGCCGATGTGCTCCGCCAAGCCAAAGTGCTCGGCTTCTCTGACTTCCAGATTGCCCGCTTCGTGCTGAAGCCTCAGGGCAACATGGAGAAAGAGTCGCTCAGCGTGCGTGCCCGTCGTAAGGAGTTGGGCATCCTGCCTGCCGTGAAGCGCATCAACACCGTGGCCAGCGAACATCCCGAGCTGACCAACTACCTCTACATGACCTATGCCGTAGAGGGTTACGATGTGAACTACTACAAGAACGACAAGTCGGTGGTTGTCCTCGGCTCAGGTGCCTACCGTATCGGTTCGTCCGTTGAGTTCGACTGGTGTTCGGTGAATGCCGTACAGACGGCCCGCAAATTGGGTTACAAGTCCATCATGATCAACTACAACCCCGAGACCGTATCTACCGACTACGACATGTGCGACCGCCTCTACTTCGATGAACTTTCGTTCGAGCGTGTGCTCGATGTTATCGACCTCGAGCAACCCGGTGGTGTCATCGTCTCTGTGGGCGGACAGATTCCTAATAACCTGGCCATGAAGCTCCATCGCCAGTCAGTGCCCATCCTGGGTACTTCACCGCTGAGCATCGACCGTGCCGAGAACCGCAACAAGTTCTCTGCCATGCTCGACCAGCTGGGTATCGACCAGCCCGCTTGGCAGGAGCTGACCAGCCTCGAGGATGTGAAGCAGTTCGTCGATAAGGTGGGCTACCCCGTCCTCGTGCGTCCCTCATACGTCCTCTCAGGTGCGGCCATGAACGTCTGCTACAACGACGATGAGCTGAAGGAGTTCCTCCAGATGGCCTCAGAGGTGAGCAAGGAGTTCCCCGTGGTGGTAAGTCAGTTCCTCGAGAACACCAAGGAAATCGAGTTCGACGCCGTGGCTCAGAATGGCGAGGTGGTAGAGTATGCCATCAGCGAGCACATCGAGTTTGCCGGTGTACACTCAGGCGATGCAACCCTCGTATTCCCCGCCCAGAAGATTTACTTCGCTACGGCCCGTCGCATCAAGCAGATCAGCCGTCAGATTGCCAAGGAACTGAACATCTCAGGTCCTTTCAATATCCAGTTCCTGGCCCGCAACAACGAGGTGAAGGTCATCGAGTGTAATCTCCGCGCCTCACGTTCGTTCCCCTTTGTATCGAAGATTCTCAAGCGCAACTTCATCGAGACTGCTACCCGTATCATGTTGGATGCACCTTACACCCGTCCCGACAAGAGCGCGTTCGATATCGACTGGATTGGCGTGAAAGCCTCTCAGTTCTCTTTCTCACGCCTCCACAAGGCCGACCCCGTGTTGGGTGTAGATATGTCCTCTACCGGTGAGGTAGGATGCATGGGCGACGACTTCAGCGAAGCACTCCTCAGCGCCATGATTTCTACCGGCTTCAAGATTCCTCGCAAGGAGAAGGGCGTGATGCTCTCCAGCGGAGCCATGAAGTCGAAGGTAGACCTCCTGGATGCCAGCCGTATGTTGTCCGCAAAGGGTTATAGTATTTATGCTACGGCTGGAACCGCTACGTTCCTCAATGCCCACGGTGTAAGCACTACACCTGTCTTCTGGCCCGATGAAAAGGCCGATGCCGAGAACAACGTGATGAAGATGATTGCCGACCACAAGTTCGACCTCATCGTCAACATCCCGAAGAACCACACCAAGCGCGAGCTAACCAACGGTTACAAGATTCGTCGTGGTGCCATCGACCACAACATCCCCTTGATTACCAATGCCCGCCTGGCCGGTGCCTTCATCGAAGCCTTCTGCGAGAAAGGCGAGGAGAACATCCAAATCAAGAGTTGGCAGGAATATAAGTGATAGCCCCCTCCGACTCCCCCCCGAGGGGGAGAGGATGGAAAGAATAGGAAAAAGGCTGCGCACGATAGGGTGCGTGGCCTTTTTTTAATTTTTTATTCACTTAAAGATCGAAATGCAACTTTTAAATGCAACAGAATTATCGGTTAGGAATTTTGGAAAAATTGAGAAAGATTAATAGATTCTTGTGAAAAAAGGGGTAAAAGTTTCTAAAAAAGAGTAATTTTGCTCCCTCTTTAAAAACATAACTATTCAACGATAATACAAAACGCTCAATTTATTATTTAGAACAGAGACACAAAGACACAGAGAAGATATATTATAGTTATGAGCTACGAGCTAATATTTGTCACTGAAAAAGGGAAAAAACTCTGTGTTTCTGTGCCTCTGTGTCCTAAATAAATTGTTTCGCTGAATAGTTACAAGGAAAAGCTTTTATCACAAATATCTTTAATCTGTTTGCACACTGGAGAATAACCGTTATCTTTGCCACAAAATTAAAACTGTATCATTATGACGGCTATCGAACTGAATGCTTATAAAATGGAACTATTGAGCGAAATCGTCAATGGTTTCAATACTGAGGATGCACTCCTCAGGCTCAAGGATGCGTGCCGCTTCATTAAAGACAAAGAGCAAACGGACAAATTACCAGCCATGTCAGCTGTTTTATTGGACGACTTGATGATGACAGCATTAGCACAAGACAAGGCGGGATTATCCATCAGTAATGAGGAACTTAAAAAACGAATGAACAGATGGTAATCAAGTGGTCTCCATTGGCCGAACAAAGTCTGAAAGATATATTCGACTTCTATCGTCCGCAAACAGTATAGTCTATTCCACTATAGGTACAGCCCCCACGGATTACACCGCTTTCTACTTGCTATATCCGCAAGAAAACAAAGGAAATGGTGTAATCCGTGTTTGTTTCAGCCATAATAACTCCTCCGCAAGGCACAGAAAAGTTACACCATCCCTATGACAAAGTGAAATGCTCCGCAGCACTTCTTCGTTTATAACCTACAAACGTATATTCAAAGGCTTTAAACATACGTTTATAAGTTTTGAACATACATTCAAAGCCTATAAACTAAGAAGTGCTGCGGAGCATTTCACTTTGTGAAGCCTTTGTTGGAAGTTTATCGTGCTGGGAATAGATAAAAAGAATGCGAGATGCCTCAACACCTCTGCATTCCTCTATAATACAGTAACTACATTTCTTCTTACAACTTTATCGCCGCAAGGACGGCATCGGCTGCACCAGCATTGTCGTTGACGTAGTGACCGGCACACTCGCCACTCTGACAGAGGAAGGCTTCGTCGGTAAAGAGGCGATCCATGGTGGCATTGAAGTCGGTGATGTCGTGAATCTCAAAGGCTCCACCCTCGGACAGGAGTTGGCGGGCTTCGCGGAAGCGTTGGTTATTGGGACCAAAGAGTACAGGGATACCATATACGGCAGCCTCAAGCACATTGTGGATACCTACACCAAAACCTCCACCCACGTACGACACTTCGCCGTAGCGGTAGATGGACGAAAGCAGGCCGTAGCAATCGATAATGAGGCAATCCACACGCGAAAGGTCTGCGCCTGTACCCAAGGCACGGGTGTAGCGTATGGATGGGCGGTTGAGTTTGCTCTCAATCCACGCCAAATGGCTGTCGTTCACCACGTGGGGAGCGATAATGAGCTTCATTTCGGGATGGCGGTTGAAGTATTCGATGAACAGTTCCTCATCGGGTTGCCAAGAGCTACCGGCTACAAGTACACGGGTGCATTCGCCCTTGAAGCGCTCGACCAAGGGGAGTTGCTTGGCGGCTTGGTTAATCTCCAGCACACGGTCGAAACGGGTATCGCCCACCACGGTGACATTGGTGATACCACGCGTAGCCAACAGGCGGACCGACTCTTCATTCTGTACAAAGAAGTGGGTGATGCGGGTCAATACCTTATAATATCTTCCGCCAAACCAACGGAAGAACACTTGGTTGGGACGGAAGATGGAAGATACGCTATAGGTAGGAATATGGCGCTTTTGCAGTCCCTTCATGTAGTTCTGCCAGAACTCGTACTTGATGAAGAAGGCCATCGACGGACGGGCCAAATCGAGGAAACGGCGCACGTTGCGCGGTGTGTCGAAGGGGAGGTAGCAGATGACATCAGCCCCCTCGTAGTTCTTGCGCACCTCGTAGCCCGAAGGGGAGAATAAGGTCAGCAGAATCTTGTAGTGGGGATGTGCCTTGCGGATGCGCTCTATCAACGGACGGCCCTGCTCGAACTCGCCCAACGAAGCGGCATGAAACCACAGGTATTGACTATCCTTGTCAATCTGCGTGCGCAGGATGTCAAACACCTCCTTATGTCCCTTGCGCATGAGCTTCACCTTCTTGCTGAAAAGTCCTACGAACTTGACGGCCAGCAGATAGAGATAAATGGCTAAATTGTACATGTTTTCCCTTTTTTAAAAACACAGAGACACAGAGTCACAGAGTTCTCTTTTTCTCAAGAATCTCTGTGTCTTTGTGTCTCTGTGTTCCATTTTCATAATTCAAGCAAGCATTGCTACGGCTTTACGCATACGGTTAACAGTCTCTACCTTGCCGAGGAAAGCGGCCAACTCGTACATATCAGGACCTTGACCTGTACCTACAAGGCAGACGCGCCAAGGGTTCCAAGGCTTCTTGTCACCGGCTTCGGCCCATGCGTCAACGGCTTGCTTCAAGGATTCTACACTGAAGTCTGTCAAACCTTCGAGCAGGTCGGCCAACTCCGT
Source organism: Bacteroidaceae bacterium (assembly GCA_017517605.1). Lineage (GTDB taxonomy): Bacteria > Bacteroidota > Bacteroidia > Bacteroidales > Bacteroidaceae > Phocaeicola_A. The sequence continues at coordinate 26,206 of JAFWYQ010000054.1, read as the reverse complement.
CATCTCGGCGGCAGTACCTTCCTTCCAGTTCTTGCGGATAAACTTGTCGCCCTCCTTGTCGTATGCTTGGGGAGCGAGGAAGAAGAAGTCGCAGAGCGGCCACAGGTCGCTCACGAAGCTGACGTTGCGTTTCTTCTTGTTGCCCAACTTGTCGGTATATTCAACCACCTTCTGCTTCATCATGGCCACCACCTGTGCTTCGCGCTCGGGAGTGGATTCGATGCCATTGGCACGTAGAATCTTGTCGAAAGCGGGTGCCCAATCGATGTCAGCTTGGCGGAGGAGGTATTGGTGGTTGAACCAGATACCCTTCACATAGTCAAAGCGTGCACCGCTCTTGGAGCACTTGCTGAGGTCGAAGAGCTGTACCATCTCGTCGAGCGACATGATTTCCTGGTCGTTGCCAGGGTTCCATCCAAGCAGAGCCAAGAAGTTGATGACTGCTTCGGGCAGATAGCCGGCTTCGCGATAACCTGAAGAGACTTCGCCGCTCTTGGGGTCGTGCCATTCGAGGGGGAATACAGGGAAGCCGAGTTTGTCACCATCGCGCTTGGAGAGCTTGCCGTTACCTTCGGGCTTGAGCAACAAGGGAAGGTGGGCAAAGCGGGGCATGGTGTCTTCCCAACCGAAGGCACGGTAGAGCAACACATGCAGGGGAGCTGAGGGCAACCACTCTTCGCCACGGATAACGTGAGAGACTTCCATCAAATGGTCGTCAACGATATTGGCCAAGTGGTAAGTGGGGAGTTCATCGGCTGATTTATAGAGCACCTTATCGTCAAGGATAGACGAGTTGATGACTACATCGCCACGGATAAGGTCATCGACATGCACCTCCTCGCCCGGCTGGATAAGGAAACGCACCACATACTGGTGACCCTCGGCCAACAGGCGCTCCACCTCTTCCTTGGGGAGGGCCAACGAGTTGCGCATCGACATACGGGTAGAGGCATCGTACTGGAAGTTCTGCACCTCGGCACGCTTGGCATCCAGCTCCTCAGGTGTATCGAAAGCCATGTATGCCTTGCCTGCATCGAGCAACACTTTTACATATTGCTTGTAGATGTCGCGACGCTCACTTTGGCGATAAGGGCCATAGTTGCCACCAAAGCTGACACCTTCGTCGAACTTGATGCCCAACCACTTGAATGATTCGATGATGTATTCTTCAGCACCAGGGACAAAGCGGTTGGAGTCGGTATCCTCGATACGGAAGATGAATTCGCCGCCATGCTGACGGGCAAACAAATAGTTATATAACGCTGTGCGTACACCTCCAATATGTAACGCACCAGTAGGGCTTGGCGCAAAGCGTACCCTCACTTTTCTTTCTGCCATATTGATAAAACTGTATAATTTTTCGGCAAAAATACGGCTTTTTCCTGAATTAGAGTAAAAAAATGGGTAGAAGTAGCGGTTTAACTCTATAAAAAGGGGTCGTCTATTGTTTTTTTTTGTACTTTAGCACCGTTAATCGATAAAAAGTGCTGAGTTTTGAGTGCTGAGTTATGAGTTATGATTACGTCCACCGTAGGGGCAATCCCTTGTGGTTGCCCGATAGCGGTTTGCCATGCGTTGAGTGTGGGCACCCACAAGGGGATGCCCCTACAGTGGACGAACTCAAGACTCAGAACTCAAAAACTCATAGAATATAAAGAACCATGAGCAGATATAACAATCCTCGTCCGCTGACCCGTATGGGCATAGTATATAGAGCCAGCATTGCATTGGCCGCCATTGCCATTGTAGTCTATTTCCTTCCGCGAGAGCAGAACTATGCCTATCAGTTCGAGTTGAACCACCCTTGGCGATACGGCCAACTGATTGCCTCGTTCGACTTCCCTATCTACAAGGACGAGGCCACTGTGAAGCAGGAGCAGGACAGTGTGTTGAAGCAATTCCGTCCCTACTACACCATGAATGAAAAGGTGGTGGAAGAGCAATTGGCCAAATTCCGCAAGGACTACCGCACGGGAAGTTCCCATATCGCATACGAAGGGTCTTACTACAACCATGTGGTGCAAACCTTGCAACAGATTTACCACCAAGGCATTATCCCTACAGATGAACTGAGGCAATTGCGTGCAGACAGCATCTCTTCAGTGATGATGGTTGAGGACAATTCGGCACGAGTTGTCAACACCAGCGCCCTACTGACGGAGAAGGAGGCATACGAAAGACTAATCAATGCTGACACTGCCCGATACAAGCGGCACATCCTGCAACAAGGCAACTTGCACAATTACCTGACCCCCAACATTGCATACGACAAGGAGAAGTCGGATGCGGCACGCGAAGACCTGCTTTCGAGCATCTCGTGGAGTAGCGGCATGGTCATCAACGGCACCAAGATTATCGACCGTGGAGAGATTATCGACCAGCGTACTTACGACATCCTGAACTCGTTGAGCAAGGAGTTGGACAAGCGTAGCGGCACCAACACCCAAAAGCGGTTGACATTGGGCGGACAGATTTTGTTTGTCTCTATCATTATCGCCTGCTTCCTCTTTTATCTCGACCTCTTCCGTCGCGACTACTACGACCGCAAGCGCACCATTCTTCTACTGATGGGCATCATCGTATTCTTCCCTGTGCTCACGTCGCTGATGGTGACTCATAGCATCCTCAATGTCTATATCATCCCCTACGCCATGGCTCCCATCATTGTGCGGGTGTTCATGGATTCGCGCACGGCCTTCATGTCGAGCATCATCATGTTGTTGCTCTGCTCCATTGCGCTCCGCTACCCCTACGTATTCCTCCTCGTACAAATTATCGGCGGATTGGTGGGTATCTATAGTTTACGCGAATTGTCGCAACGCTCGCAACTGCTACGTGCGGCTTTGTTGATAACTCTCTCGATGATGTTGGTTTACTTTGCATACGAACTCATCCACACCGATGACTTGACGAAGTTGGACACCAGCATGTACATTTCGTTGGCCGTCAACGGTTTGCTGTTGTTGTTCATCTATCCATTATTGTTCATGTTGGAAAAGATGTTCGGCTTTACCAGCAACGTGACATTGGTGGAGCTTTCCAACATCAACACCCCGCTGCTCCGCAAGATGTCGGAGGTGGCACCAGGCACTTTCCAACACTCGTTGCAAGTGGCCAACCTTGCCGCTGAGGCTGCACGCGCCACAGGTGCCAACAGCCAGTTGGTAAGAACAGGTGCACTCTACCACGACATCGGCAAGATTGAGAACCCTGTATTCTTCACTGAAAACCAGTCGGGTGTGAATCCTCACACCACGTTGGAGTTTGCCGAAAGTGCACACATCATCATCAGCCACGTGACCGACGGATTGAAGTTGGCCGACAAGCACAACCTTCCCAAGGTGATACGCAACTTCATCAGCAGCCACCATGGTGTGGGTATGACCAAATACTTCTACATCAGCGAGCAGAATGCCCACCCTGACGTGGAGGTGGACAAGAGCCTCTTCACCTACCCTGGCCCCAACCCTGCCACGCAGGAGGAGGCTATCCTGATGATGGCCGATGCAGTAGAGGCCGCTTCGCGAAGCCTGGCAGAATACACTGAGGAGAGCATCAGCAACTTGGTGGAGAAACTTATCGACACACAGATGGCCGACGGAGCCTTCCGCCAATGCCCCATCACCTTCCGCGACATCGAAATCGTGAAGGGTGTGTTCAAAGAGCGACTGAAGACGGTGTATCACACAAGAATCAGTTATCCTGAGTTGAGGAAGTAATAAGGAGTTTTCTTATAAGGAGTGTAGGAGGCAGGAGTGTAGGAGTGTAGACAATAGTTTTAGCAATGAAAAAAACTCTGCGTCTCTGCGTTCAAGAAAAAGACACCACGCAAGCAGCACTATCGTCTACACTACTAAGCGAAGCGTCACTCCTACACTCCTAAAGACTCTCCTACACTCCTTAAAGAAAATCTCCCTTTAACTCCTCTAACTCGTAAAAAATAAAAAATCAGCAATATGTTCGCCGACGTCATTGTCCCCCTACCCTTAGCCAATAGCTACACCTACCTGTTGCCTGCCAATATGGCGAATGAGGTGCAAGTGGGAAGTCGTGTTATCGTACCCTTCGGACAGAAAAGGTATTACACGGCCATAGTTATCCGTTTGCACGACACGGCACCCGAGGGAGGATACACGGTGAAGTCCATCACAGAGGTGCTCGACCCTCATCCCATTGTCACCCCCGAGCAACTGAAATTCTGGCAATGGGTGGCCGACTACTATCTTTGCACCTTGGGCGATGTCTATAAGGCCGCACTCCCCTCAGGCATGAAATTGGAGAGCGAGACATTGGTGGAAATCAATCCCGATTTTTCCCCCATGAGCGAAAAATTCACTCCCAGCGAGGAGAAAATTTTTCTTCAGTTAGGACATAAAAAAGAGTGTACAGTAGCCTCCATTGAAAAAGAGACAGGCATCAAGAATGCCCTCCCTGCCATCAATGCCCTCCTTGCCAAAGAGGCCATTTTTGTGAAAGAAGAAGTAAAGCGCACTTACAAGCCAAAAGTGGAGGTGAGGATAAGAATCAAGGAGTGTAGAAGTGAAGACTCCAATAGTGAAACGGCACATTTGTCTTTAACTTCTGACGACCATACGGAGCAAGATTCTTCACGCTTTACTCCCCACCCTTCGTTTGCTTCTCTCCGCTCCATCCTCGACTCCCTAAAACGTGCTCCTAAGCAACAACAATTACTAATGGCCTTCCTCAAAATGGAGGCAGAAAGCGTGAGCAAGAAAGAGTTGCTCGAGCAGGCAGGAGTGGCTCCCGCCGTACTCAACCAACTGATTGAGAAAGGTATCCTCGAACAATACACCCACGAAATAGGCCGATTGGAGAGGGAGGCAACCACAGACACCCTCCCCCTGAATGCACTGAATGTCCACCAACAGAAAGCTTTCGAACGAATCAACCAATGCTTTGAGGAAAAGAACATCTGCCTCCTTCATGGTGTGACCTCCAGTGGAAAGACGGAGATATACATCCACCTCATCGAACAGGCGCTGAAGAAGAATAAGCAGGTGCTCTATCTGTTGCCCGAAATAGCCCTTACCACACAGATTACCGAACGATTGAAGCGCGTGTTTGGTTGCAGGTTAGGCATCTATCACTCAAAGTTTCCCGATGCCGAACGAGTGGAAATCTGGCAGAAGCAACTCTCTACAGAGCCTTACGACATTATCCTCGGTGTGCGCTCATCAGTATTCCTCCCCTTCCGCCAATTAGGCTTGATTATTGTGGACGAAGAGCACGAGAACAGTTACAAGCAACAGGATCCCGCACCACGCTACCATGCCCGCAACGCTGCTCTCGTAATGGCCGCCATGCAGAGCGCCAAGGTGCTCCTCGGCACGGCTACACCCAGCATCGAAAGCTATTACAATGCACTGACGGGAAAGTATGGCCTCGTCGCCCTCACCCAACGTCATCAATCCATCCAATTGCCCGAAATAGAGGTGGTGGATATTGCCGAACTCCGCCACAAGAAACGCATGACGGGTCCCTTTTCGCCTACTCTGTTGGGATACATCCGCACGGCCTTGGAGCAAAACGAGCAAGTTATTCTCTTCCAAAACCGACGCGGCTTTGCCCCCATGGTGGAGTGCAAGACGTGCGGATGGGTGCCACGGTGTAAGAATTGCGACGTGAGCCTTACCTACCACCACGGCCTCCGCCAACTGACCTGCCACTATTGCGGATATACCTACCAGTTGCCCACCCGATGCCCCGCTTGCGAAAGCGAAGAAATTCGCCACCGCGGATTCGGCACCGAGCGCATCGAGGAGAGCATCCAACAACTCTTTCCTGACGCTCGCGTGGCACGCATGGACTTGGACACCACCCGCACACGGCAGGCTTACGAGCGCATTATCCACGACTTCCAGCACCATCGCACAGACATCCTCATCGGCACACAGATGGTCTCCAAAGGTCTCGACTTCGAGCACGTGAGCGTGGTAGGCATCCTCGATGCCGACACCATGATGAATTTCCCCGACTTCCGTTCGCACGAACGCGCCTTCCAACTGATGGCACAGGTGGCAGGACGTGCAGGGCGCAAGCACAAGCAGGGATTGGTGGTGCTGCAGACCCGTAGCAAAGAGGCACCCGTTATCCACCAAGTGGTGGCCAACGACTACCAAAGCCTCTACGACGACCAGCTGGCCGAACGGCTCCTCTTCCGTTACCCACCCTACCACCGCCTTGTCTATATCTATTTGAAACATCGGCAGGCCGACCTCGTGGACACCCTTGCCCGCGAGATGGCCACCCATCTGCGCCTCGTCTTCGGCGACCGCATCCTTGGACCCGATGCACCACCCGTGGCACGCGTGCAAACCTTCTACATCCGCAAGTTCATGCTCAAGATGGAGACCTCCGCCTCGCTCCTCAAGGTGCGCCAGCAGCTCAGCCTCATCCGCGAACGGATGCTGGCCGATGCCCGCTTCCGCTCGTGCGTCATCTACTTCGATGTCGATCCATGCTGAGGGAGAGGGGGTGAGAAAGGTAAAAGAATCATTCTGATGAAACGGGTTAGTGCACACGTCCAAGGTGATTTTTCAAGAAATATAAGCCGCTGAAAATCAACACACATTTTATCTGACATGAAGTTTGCAAACAATTTGCAAACTCCCGATTGGGCAATTCACGAAGAAAACAACTACTTTTGCCTTATGAAAAAGCGGAAGTACATATTGATATCGATTGTTGCCAGTCTGATACTAACCAGTTGCAACGAAAAAGAAAAGCATACAAGTTATGACCTGAGCGGAGCGTGGATAATGACACACATTGTGGACATCACAGGCGGTGTACACGATTATTCGAGAAGTGGGACAACGCTATGCCGCATCTACGAAGGCGACAGTATATTCTACGAATGCGAGATCTCTACGCTGAAACCTGATCGACCGCAGGATATAATGACAGCATCGGATGTTTCCATCGTCCCCATCGAAAAAACCGATTATACATTGAAGTACATCGGCGGAAGCAACACATTATACCTTGAGAATGGGAAAAAACGACCCATCACCTTTGCTGGCGACACGGCCATGAGCATCCAACGCCATGGTGAAAAATACATGTGGATACCGGCACGTAAAATGAATCCAACACGCATAGAGGAAATCAAAAACATCATCACCACAAACCTAAGAGACAACCAAGGAACCGACCGTTTTGTATTGCCCACCACCGAACGACAACTGGAAGCCGCCAACCACACACTCACACACCTCATTATAATACTCGTACTCAGTGTGCTGTTCATCGTATACAGTGCCACAAACATCTACCGCAAGAAGAAACGCATCGAACAACAACTTCGCCAAATAAATGAAGAGCGTGAGCAACGCCCTCAACCCGTGCGCCAAGCCATGGCCGAAGTGGAGGAGCAATTCCTCAGTTCGGACTTCTACCTGTCTCTACGCCGACGCATAACAGCTGGTGAACATCTGAAACCGCAAGATTGGAAGGAGGTGGAACAACAGATTCGCCCCGTTTGGCCTGGATTCACCAACCGCCTGCTGGGACTCTGCCACATGTCGGAACTGGAATATCGCGTCTGCCTACTCATCAAGTTACGTGTATCCCCGTCAGAAATGGCCGTCACCTTGAGCAAGGATACAAGTTCCATCAGCAGTATCCGCAGCCGCCTCTGCCAAAAAGTGTTCCAACGCAAGGGGAGTTCCAAGGAATGGGACAGTTTTGTACTCAGTCTGTAAAGCCAGCAAATTTGCAAAAAGTTTGCTGGCCAAATGCCAAGAAGTTGCAAACAGCAAAAGTTGACACGATGGATACAAAACAGTACCTTTGTACCGACAAAATCAAATTATCCACTTTGAAGGTGGGTCATATAAATTTACTTTAAAACTTAAAGCAACATGAAAAAATTAATCGTAATGGTAGGAATGGCTGTTGCTTGCTTCTGTAACATCACAGCCCAAACGACAGACAAGAACCTCCTTGGTGCATGGTTCATGGAGTCCATGCAGTATGAAGGCGAAGAGGAAATCATCGGTAAAGCTCAAGGCTATACCCAATTCAAATACTACGGTGCAGACGGAGAGTATGCCTGTGCAGCGATTGTTCTTCAGAAAGACGGGGAAGTAGCCATCTTACCCCACGAGTATGGCACATATACCTATAATGACGGAGTCTATTCAGAGATGGGACGCAAGGCAATCAAGGATGCCATAGTGTTCATTGACAAGGAGACATTAAAAGGGTATTATTTCAACCGCATAGATATCTGGAAAAAAAGTAAAATGCCCAAAGAAGTGGTGGATGAAATCCTAAACTATTGCAAAATAGTGAAATTGGGACTATCGGCCAAATCCCAGAAACTCATCAACGAACACATGTTCGGACAATAAAAGCAGAAGAAAACAACATTCCGGGTCGAAAGTTCAGTATCCAATCCGCCCATTTGAACTTTCTCCCCGAAACTTTACTCAACCACATTTTATCACATAATGAAAAGATTAACCATCTTCTTTCTCCTGACCCTCATGGTCGGGAGCATGGGACTCTATGCCCAAGACAAAAAGGAAAAGCGCAACAGAAAAGAGCGCGAAATTGCCCTGTGGGGACACGTGAAGAACTCGTTCACCAAGGTGGGAATCCCCGATGCAAAGATCACATTGATGCGGGACGACAGCACGGTGGTAGATACCATGACAGTGTGGACAAACAGCCATAACTCCACGAAAGTGGATGCCTCGTACCGCTTCTCCGTACCCGCCCAAGCTGCCAAGTACATCATCAAGGCCACACATCCCGAATATAGGGACTGCTACGTGAACTACGAGATAAAGACCATTGCCCGAAACACCTATTTTGATGCACCACACCACCTGATGTACCGTCTCGACCCACAAGCCAACCTCGAACAGATGCTGGACGAAGTACAAGTGAGAAGTTCGAAGGTGAAGCTGGCTTACAAAGGCGATACCATCATATTCAATGCTGACGCTTTCAACCTGCCCGAAGGCTCGATGCTGGATGCCCTTATCCGCCAACTGCCAGGTGTGGAACTGAGTGACAACGGGGTAATCAAGGTGAACGGTTTGCAAGTCGATTATCTGACACTGAACGGAAAGGACTTCTTCAAGGGGAACAACAAGGTGATGCTGGACAACCTGCCTTACTATACAGTAAAGAACGTGCGCGCCTACCACAAATCCACAGAGTTGAGCGAGTGGATGGGACGCGAAGTGGAGAAGAAGGACTACGTGATGGATGTCACTCTAAAACGCGAGTACAGCAAGGGGTATCTGGCCAACATCGGAGTAGGCGGAGGTACGGAAGAGCGCTACCAGGGGCGTTTCTTCGGATTGCGATACACGGACAACTCACGCCTCTCGGCCTTTGGGAATATTAACAACGTGAACGAATACCGTAAACCAGGAGAGAAGGGTGAATGGAGTCCCACCAATATTCCACAGGGACAGTTGGTTACCAAGCACGCAGGTATCGACCTGATGATTGACGACAAGGACAAACGCTTTCTGGAGAAAGGAAACGTAGAGTTGATGCACACGGACAACACCAGCATCCTGCAGATGGCAAGCGAGTCGTTCCTCAGCACAGGCAACAGCTACGGCCGCTCGTACAACAATTCGCGGAGTAAGGACCTCAGTTTATCAGCCAACAACGAATTTACGTGGAAGTGGAATCAGGAGTTCCGCCTCTACACCAACCTGTCGGCCAACTACAACAAGAACGAGGGCGACGGACTGAACATGAGTGGCACATTCAATGCCGACCCGTCGGCCTTCGGTGGCACAATGCAGGTGATAGATTCGCTCTATGCCATCCGCCTCAATCCCGAACTGCAGCGCATGGCACTGAACCGCCAACGTTCCGTCAACAAATCGGACGGCAGTTCGCTGGATACACGATGGTACATCACACTGACCAACAAGTTGAAGAACGGCGACAACTACATTCTGGCATTCGAAGGAAACAGTGGCAACCGCAAACAGAAACAGTATAGCCTCTCGCAATACGACTACCTGCAGGAGAAGGAAGAGGAAGGAAGCAACGATCGACGCAACCAGTTCGTCGAAACCCCTTCGAACAGCTACAGGTTCAATCCTTGGGCATCCTACGAAATACATTGGCACAGCGATTGGAGTTTGGAAACCGTCTACGGATACATACAGACGTACAACAGCAACACCAACGGTTTGTATCGATTAGACCGCCTCAACGGTTGGGAAACAGACAACTTGCACCCCATCGGTGCACTGCCATCCACACGCGATTCACTGCTGATGAGCATCGATGCAGGAAACAGTTACCACTACAACCAACTCGACCGGCAACACGACCTATTCATCATACCTTATTATGTAAAGGAGGAAGAAGGTGAGTACACCTATCTCAAAGTATTCCTGCCTGTCCGCCACATCAGCCAACGGATGAACTACCACGGTGCAACACTGGACACCTGTGTGTCACAACGTAACTGGGACTTTGACCCCAGCATCAGTTTCAGCCGTTATACCGATAACTACACTAAAGGGTATAGTCTGTCTTACAACATGGAAATGTCGCAGCCCTCTCTCTACCAGCAACTGGACATCACCAACGACCAGAACCCGCTGAACATCCGCAAGGGGAATCCCAATCTGAAGGGAAGCACAACGCATCAGATGCAGGCGAGCGTACAGTGGAGAAATGGCGAACGACAACAGAGTTTCAACTTCACCTACGGTCTGAGTTTCTTCCTCAACCAAGTGGCACAGGGATACACCTTCGACCCTACGACGGGAGCCTACACCTACATGCCTGAGAATGTGGACGGCAACTGGCAGACCTATATATGGACGAGCTTCGGACGTGCCATCGACAAGGAAAAACGCTGGCGATGGAGCACTACTACTCATGCCGACTATACGCGCAACGTTGACATTACAGCCGTAGCAGGTGAGACAAAGGGTGCACTAAGCAAGGTGGACAACTGGTACGTGAACGAAAGCCTCTCGCTCGATTACCAGTTCGGCAAACTCAGAGCCGGAGTAAACGGAAGCCTCGCATGGAGACACGCTTCAGGCAACCGTCGGGAGACACAAAAGATAAATGCGTTCGACTTCGACTACGGCCTTACCTGTACTTACGAACTACCGTGGGCCATCACCTTTGCCACAGACCTGAAGATGTTCTCACGCCGTGGATACGGTGACTCGTCGATGAACACCGATGACCTTGTATGGAATGCCTCCCTCTCGCGTACGTGGCTCAAAGGCAAGTTCACCAGCCGCCTCGAAGGATTCGACATCTTTAACCAAGTGTCGGGAAACTCCATCGTCATAAACGGACAAGGCCGACAAGAAACCCACCGCAACGCCCTACCCCGTTACGTGATGCTCCACTTGGCTTACAACCTCAGTATCATGCCGAACAACAAGAAATTCAACTAATATCCTATAATCAAGCGATGGCTCATGGCTATGGCGATGGCATTCTAATCCGCCATAGCCATAGCCAACAGCCATAGTTCAAACCCTATTTTTCTCCACAAAAATCAAGATTCTCCCCCATTCTGCCCGATAATATCAGAATTTTGGCTAATTTTGCAACCGCTATACAATGGGCTAATTTGCCAATGGGCCAATGAGCTAATTTGCCAATATGCCAATGAGCCAATGTGTCAATGACCATGCGGCACTATACATTAGCACATTAGCACATTAATCACATAAATCACATAAATCATAAAAATCAAGAAATATGGAACAGACACTGCTCATCTATAACACCCTGAAGCGTCAGAAGGAGGCCTTCAAGCCGCTGCACGCTCCACACGTAGGCATGCATGTGTGCGGCCCCACCGTGTATGGCGATGCACACTTGGGACACGCCCGTCCGGCCATCACGTTCGACATCCTTTTCCGCTACCTCACCCACCTGGGCTACAAGGTGCGCTATGTGCGCAACATCACTGATGTGGGTCACCTGGAGCACGATGCCGACGAGGGCGAGGACAAGATTGCCAAAAAGGCACGTCTGGAGCAATTGGAGCCTATGGAGGTGGTACAACACTACCTGAACCGCTACCACAAGGCCATGGAGGCACTGAACGTGCTGCCACCCAGCATCGAGCCGCACGCTTCAGGACACATCATGGAGCAGATAGCCCTGGTGCAGGAGATTCTTGACAATGGCTATGCCTACGAGAGCCGTGGCTCTGTCTATTTCGACGTGGCCAAATACAACAAGGACCATCACTATGGCAAGTTGTCGGGACGTAACCTCGACGATGTGCTGAACACGACCCGCGAACTGGACGGACAGGACGAGAAGCACAATCCGGCCGACTTCGCCTTGTGGAAGTGTGCCCAACCGGAACACATCATGCGCTGGCCCAGCCCGTGGAGCGACGGTTTCCCCGGATGGCACTGCGAATGTACCGCCATGGGACGCAAATATCTGGGCAACCACTTTGACATCCACGGGGGTGGTATGGACCTGATTTTCCCCCATCACGAGTGTGAGATTGCACAGAGTGTGGCCAGCCAGGGCGACGACATGGTGCGCTATTGGATGCACAACAACATGATTACCATCAACGGACAGAAGATGGGCAAGTCATACAACAACTTCATCAACCTCAGCGAGTTCTTCGCCGGCTCACACCCCTTGTTGGAGCAGGCTTACAGCCCCATGACTATCCGCTTCTTCATCCTGCAGGCACACTATCGCAGCACTGTGGACTTTGGCAACGAGGCCCTGCAGGCCAGCGAAAAGGGACTGGCACGACTGATGGAGGCCGTGGCCAACCTTGACCGCATACAGCCCGCCGCCACCAGCACCATCGATGTGAAGAGCCTCCGACAGAAGTGCTACGATGCGATGAACGACGACCTGAACACGCCCATCGTCATCAGCCACCTGTTCGATGCCTGCCGCATCATCAACATTGTGCTCGACAAGAAGGCTACCCTCACCGCCGAGGATTTGGACGAACTGAAGGAGACCCTACACCTCTTCCTCTTCGACATCCTTGGACTGAAGGAAGAGAAGGGCGATGGCGACGGCCGCCGCGAAGAGGCCTTCGGCAAAGTGGTGGACATGCTCCTCGAACAGCGCATGAAGGCCAAGGCTGCCAAGGACTGGGCCACCAGCGACCTTATCCGCGACCAGCTCACCGCCCTCGGCTTCGAAATCAAGGATACCAAGGACGGCTTCAGTTGGAAATTGAACAGGTAGCCAATGTGCTAAATAATGTGCTAATGTGATTAATGTGCTAATGGGCCAATATGCCAATATGCCAATGACCATGCGGCACTATACATTAGTACATTAAGCACATTGGCACATTATTTGCGTCTAAAGAGTATATGACATACCCCTGTAGGGGCATCCCTACAGGGGACGTAATCAAGAACTCAGAACTCAGAACTCAAGAAGTCCTCGAAGTAGCGGGTGATATGTTCGTGCAAGTGCACACGGTCGATGCCCGACATGTTGTGGCCATGGCCAGGGTAGATGAATAGGTCGGGGTGTGTACCCTTGTCGATACAAGCCTTCAGGAAGGAGTAGGTCATCTGTGGTACACAGACGGGGTCGTTGCCTCCGTGGATGACGAGCAGGCGGCCCTTCAGGTTGCCGGCCTTCTCCAACAGGCTGCTGTTCTTGTAGCCCTCAGGGTTGGTTTGTGGAGTGTCCATGTAGCGTTCGCCATACATCACTTCGTAGTACTTCCAATCGGTCACAGGGCCACCAGCCACACCCACCTTGAAGACATCAGGATAGGTGAGCATGAGGTTTGCCGTCATGAATCCGCCAAAACTCCATCCGTGCACTCCCAAGCGGCCGGCATCCACGTAGGGCAGGCTCTTGAGGAACTCCACACCTTGCAGCTGGTCCTTCATCTCCTCCACACCCAACTGGCGGAAGGTGCAGTTCTCGAAGGCCAAACCACGATTGCCGCTTCCACGATTATCCACAGTGAGGACCACATAACCCTTTTGTGCCATATAGATGTCCCATCCGCGCACGGCACAGTTCCACGAGTTTTGAATCATCTGTGCATGAGGGCCGCCATAAACGTAGATGACGGCAGGATACTTCTTCGCAGGGTCGAAACCAACGGGTTTCACCAGGCGGTAATAGAGGTCTGTCTGTCCATCAGCGGCCTTGAGGGTACCCACTGTAATCTCAGGCACATCGAATGCCTCCCATGGATTGGGAGCGTCCAACAGGGTGTTTTTCACTTTTCCATCCTTCACACTCACCAACTCGATGCGACGCGGAGTCTGCGGAGCCGAATAGCGGTCGAGCATCCAATTGGCCGAGGCGGAAAGCTCCACGGAGTGCACTCCCTCGCTGTTTCCCAAGGCACGACGCTTGCCACTCTGCACACTCACGGCATAGAGGTTGCTCTGCAGGGGGGATACTTCTGTCGTGACAACAATCACCTCCTTGCGTCCCTCGTGGAAACCAACCAGCTGCTGCACGAGCCATTCGCCACGGGTAAGCTGGGCAAGCTGCTGCCCCTCTATATTATATAGGTATAGGTGATTGAATCCATCCATCTGACTTTGGTAGACAAACTTCGTGTCGTCCCAAGGCAGGAAGGTGATGGGGTGCTGCGGCTCGACATACTTCTCGTGCTCTTCAGCAATGAGCACTGCATCCTTTGCACCCGTCAAGGCATTGTAGCGCACCAGTTCAGCACGATTCTGCTCGCGCGGATGCTCCATCATGTAGATGTATTGTCCGCAAGGGCTCCACGCAATGTTGGAGAAATAGCGGTCGGTAGGGTCGCCTGCCTGCAGGTAGAGGGTGTTGCCCGTAGCCACATCATAGACCCCCACAGTCACCTTGTGGCTGGGCGTTCCTGCCATGGGGTATTTGTCGGGCAGGTATTGGGCCGTGCGTGCTTCCATGTCCACTTGCGGATAGTCGCTCACCATGGTCTCGTCCATGCGATAGAAGGCAAGGCGCTGGCCGTCGTTGCTCCAAAAGGTCCCCTTCTCGATACCAAACTCGTTGCGATGCACGGCTTGTCCACACTTGATACCCTCAGGTTCATCAGTCACCTGCACACCCTTTCCATCGGAGGTCATTACCCACAGGTTGTTTTCAAGGGTGTAGGCCATGTGGCGCGACTGCTTGTGCCAATCCATGTTGGCAGCACCCTTGGCAACAGGGAGGCTCCACACCACGCTACCCTTCTGCCAATCGAGCAACAGGTATTCGCCATTCGCTTGAAAAAGAGCCAACGGCTTGTCAGCATAGGGGAACGAGACGCTCTGCAACGAATGCACAGGCTTCTTGCCGTCAGCCTCCAACCACTTGTTCACTTGGGAAAGTTCCATCAACACGACGGCAGGCTTCCTGCTTCCAGGCTTCAACAGGCTCAAGGTATCTACATCCAACTCCACACACTGGTCGCCCCACCACGTGTACCACGCATTGAGGGGTGTGCATTGGCGATAGGTCTCACCGCCAGGAATGAGGTCGTGCAACGTAAAAGGTTTCTTCTCTTGTGCCATAGTGGTAAGGGTGGCAAACAATACTATAAAAATGAAAAATCTTCTCATCATGATACTTTTATTAACTACAGAGACGCTCAAGCTACAAGCTACAAGTTACAAGCTACGATTTTTTATTTAGAACACAGAGACACAAAAACACAGAGTTTTTTTACTTTACAGGAGACAAATATATAATCTCTGTGTCTCCGTGTCTCTGTGTTCCAATAAAATTTTCCGCATGGCTACTCGTCACTCGTAGCTCGTAGCTCATCACTAATTCACTCGTAGCTCGTCACTCGTCACTGATATATAATCTCTGTGTCTTGTTACTCCTCCGCTTTCTTCGGTTCAAAACTCATCGCTTGGATACCGCTGATACGCTTGCGCTCACCACGCAATTCGCGCTCCTCATCAGTCTGCTTCCAAGTGCCGAAGCGACGTTCCTGCTTCTGGTCACGCTCTTCGCGACGAGGTTTGAAACCACCCTCTTTGCGGTCGCGGTCAAATTTGCGATCACCATCGAACTTGCGGTCATCGCGACGCAGACGTTCATCGCGGTCGCGTTTGTCAAACTTGTGGTCGCGACGCTCTTCACCGCGTGCACGCTCAGCATCCTTCTTGAAACGGCGGTCGCCATCGCGCTTGCCACGACGTTCACCACGCTCCTCGCGCTCCTTCCGCTCCTCGAAACGACGTTGGCGACGCTCTTCGTAACGCCCCTTTCCTGCTCGCTTTTCATCACGCTCACGACGCTCACGACGTTCCGCCAACTCCTCACCATCGCGACGGAAGTCGTTGTATCGCCCACTGAAAAGCTGGTATTTGCGGAACTCGCACTCCAAGGCTCCATTGAATAGGGGAATCTTCACTGACGGCTTTAAACCAATCTTGTCGAAGCACTCTTCGCGGTAGCTCAGAATCCAGGCATCACCCTCCTTGAAGACATTCTTCAGGCGGTTGCCAATCATGGCATAGAGGCCCAACAGATCGTCACTTGAAATACGCTCACCGTAGGGCGGGTTGCTCACAATGATGGCTTTCTCCTCAGGTGTCTGAAAATCAGCAAAGTCCTGCAACTTCAGCTCTACATCCTTCGTCAAACCAGCAGCACGCACATTGCGTGTGGCCACTTCGATGGCCTGGCGGTTGTTGTCGTAGCCATAAATTTTATGCTCAAACTCGCGCTCGGCTGAATCGTCGTTGTAGATGTGGTCGAAAAGAGTTTGGTCGAAATCGTTCCACTTCTCGAACGCATACTCCTTGCGGAACACACCAGGTGCAATGTTGCGGGCAATGAGGGCAGCCTCGATGGGCAATGTACCCGAGCCACACATGGGGTCGATAAAGTCGCACTCGCCCTGCCAGCCTGTCATCAATATCATACCAGCAGCCAACACTTCGTTGAGTGGAGCTTCCATCGTCTCCTGACGATAGCCACGACGATGCAATGACTCGCCCGACGAGTCGAGCGAAAGGGTACACTTGTCCTGCGCCACATGGATGTTGAGCGAAAGGTCAGGATTGTTCAAGCGCACATTGGGACGCTCACCAGTCTTCTCACGAAAATAGTCGGCAATGGCATCCTTCACCTTGTAAGCCACAAACTTCGAATGGCGGAACTCATCGCTGAACACCACCGCATCCACAGCAAAGGTCTTTTCGGGCGAAAGATACTGCTCCCAATCAATCGCCTTTACTGCATCATATACCTCTTCGGCCGATTGCGCCTTGAAGTGCTTGATGGGTTTCAAGATGCGCAATGCCGTGCGCAAGCTGAAGTTGGCACGATACATCATCTCCTTGTTGCCAGTGAACGAAACCATTCGTCGGCCAATCTCTACATTGTTTGCTCCTAGTGCGGTAAGCTCTTTTGCCAGCACCTCTTCCAATCCTTGGAAGGTCTTGGCGATGAGTTCAAATTCCATTATTTTTATCTTTTGCTTCTGATTATTCTTTATTATTAGGCTTATAGTCCAATTAGGCTTATAGGGCTTATTAGTCCAATTAGTCTAATAGGGCTAATAGGGCTAAGTCCAATTAGGCTAATAGGGTTAAGGCCTCATTAGACTTTATTTGACCAGCTAATTCGGCCTTCTCTGTACAATTCTTTCCCCAGCAGGCACATCTTCAGTCACCCAAATATTTCCTCCTACAGTAGCACCACGTCCGATGGTAATACGGCCAAGGATTGTAGCATTACTATAAACGATGACATCGTCCTTCAATATCGGATGTCGGGGGATTCCCTTGATAGGATTACCATTCACGTCGAGGGGAAAGCTCTTGGCACCAAGGGTCACACCTTGGTATAGCTTCACATTGTTGCCAATGATACAAGTCTCACCTATGACCACACCCGTACCGTGGTCAATCGTAAAGTGATGTCCGATGGTGGCACCAGGGTGAATGTCGATACCCGTTTCGCTATGGGCCATCTCAGTGATAATACGAGGGATAAGGGGTACACCCAGCGCAAGCAGTTCATGGGCGATGCGATAATTGCTGATGGCACGTATGGCCGGATAGCAGCAAATGACTTCGCCATAGTTCGTGGCAGCAGGGTCACCGTTATAGGCAGCCTCCACGTCAGTAGCCAACGTACGGCGCATTTCAGGTAAACGGCCAATGAATTGTGCTGCCAACAAACGGGCTTGTTCGCACAGGGTTTCTGCATCATCTTTATCCTCAGGAAGTTCAAAAGCCAATCCTGCCTGAATCTGGTTGACCAGCAGGTGATAGAGTTGCTCCACGTTCACGCCGATATGATAAGTCATCGTCTGTGCGTTCACACTGGAATTACCAAAATACCCAGGGAAAAGAATGGCACGTGCCAAATTGACAATCTGCGTCAGTTGCTCAGCCGAAGGCAAGGGCTGCCCTTGGCGATGATGATGACAAAGCCCTGTATAGGAAGAAGCCTCGGAAAGCTGCTCCACGGCACCAGTCAGTGTCTGTATATAACTCTGTGGGTTCATACTTATGGGATCAAATATTAGATGCGGAAGAGCAATTCCCGCAATTAAACTGCAAAATAACACAAAATCCGTCGGATAATCAAGAAGTTGGGCAATTATTCAATAAAAAACGGATTGTTTTGTGCTATTCTTATAATTAGGGAACGGGTAACTAAAAACATTCAGGACACAAAGACACAAAAGCACAGAGTATTTTCTCTTATCTGATTATCTCTCTGTGACACTGTATCTCTGTGTCCTGAAGCTAAATTGCACTTAGAAAAATCTTACTTCTGTATAACAACTCCACCATTCGGTGCAATGGTAACGGCGAGTTGCGAGCCTTTCTTCACCTTGACGGTCTGCTGCTGGGGAGCCAAAGTCTTGGCATTGTCGTCGTAAAGGAGAACCTCTTGTCCGACTTCGAACATGGGCAACGTCAACTTCATTTTCAAAGGTTCAGCACCAGCATTGATACCTGCTACATACCACGTGTCGCCATGACGACGGGCAATCACACAATACTTGCCTGGATAACCGTCGATAAAACGGGTCTCGTCCCATGTGGTAGGAATCTGTTTCATAAAATCAAGACAAAGGGTTGGAGCATCGGTCAAATTGTTGGGTGCCAAAGCAAAGTTTTGGATAGGGTTTTGGAAGAGTACACCGGTAGCCAACTGGAAGATGTCGGTTGTACGGCGTGTAGTGCCTCCATCGTTGGTTCGGTTGTTGCGCTTGTTCAGGAACACACCTCCGAACTCCATACATCCCACCGTATTGCGAATAAAGGGATGCAGACACGCGTTGAATGCCTCGGAATTGCACGCTCCTTGCGAGAAGATAAGGTTTTCGCTGGCCAACACAGCCTCACTACCCACATAGTTGGGATACATACGTTCCCATCCGCGTGGCAAGGTACATCCGTGGAAGATGCACATCAGACCGTGGTCGTCGGCATCGCTGAGGATGGCTTCGTAGAGGCGCATGGTCTCCTGCTTGTCACCACCAAAGAAATCAATCTTGATACCCTTGACACCCAGGCTCTCCATCCATTTCATCTCGCGCTTGCGGATGATGGGATTGTCCATGTGGTGTACGGGCCCCTGCTCGATATCGTTCCAATAACCACTGGAACTGTACCACAGGAACACATCCACATTCTTGCTATGGGCATACTTGACAAGCTCTGCCATACGGTCGCGTCCGATGTTGGTATCCCACCAGTTATCAATGAGTACATATTCGTAACCCATGGCAGAGGCCAGGTCGATATAGCGCACTTGGTCGTCGTAATTGATACTGCCGTCCTGCCACATAATCCAGCTCCATGTGCCACGTCCGTACTGGTAGTCGCGGGTGGTTTCGTAGAGAGGTTCCACAAGGTCCCAAGGGATAGTTGTCTCCACTATGGGTTTCAGTGTCTCGCCTATGGTGATGGTACGCCAAGGGGTTGCACCGGGCAGGGCAATACCAGGGGCCGATGTGCCGTTGCCGTTGTTCTCTTCAGGCATGGGATACTCGATGGTATAGACTCCTTCGGGCGAAGCATCGCTCAAGCGCGAACCGCAATAACGGCTGTCGACACCTGTCTCGCTCAGCAACACCCAACCATCCTCACCAATGTGGAACAGGCCAGGGAAGGTGTAACCGTGACCATACTGCGAACGGTCGCTCATAGGAGCATCGGGTTTATACCCTTCCTCGTAACTGGGTTTAGTGCGCTTCCATCCAATCATGGCATCGCTCTGGGGAGTAAGGAAAGTGGTTGTCTTTGCAGGGAAATTGAATCCAGTAGCCTCATCCTGCACCACACAAGCACGGGTCTCACCCCACACAGGAAGGGTGTAGCGGAAGGCTACATCGTTGTTGCTCACGCGGAACTCCACACCTATACTGCGACGACGGGCCGACAAGGTCAGTTTCACTTCGTTGGCCACATAGTGGGCATGATTGGTCTTGATATTCCGTAATGAATAGCAGTCCTCAATCACTGTAACAGGCGAAGCATTCAGTGTGAGTCCTTTGGTAAAATCAGCCACATTGGTAGTCAACCCCAACGGCGACTCTTCCAACATCTGCTTACCATTATATATAATAGAATAAACGGGGCTACCGTCGTTCTCGCTCACTGTCACCTGCAACAGGCTGTCGGGGCTGTAAATCTTTACGTCCTCAGCTTGGGCTGTAGTGATACCCAAAAGGAGGAACAGAGGGGAAAGATATTTCTTCATATTTTTTCAGTTACAAAAAACGAGCTACAAACTACAAGATATCAGTCGTTTTGCAACGCTAAACTATTCACTTGTAGCTCGTAGCTCGTCACTCTTATTACTTACCGTTTTTTACAAACTTATAAATGCAGAATGTCTTGGGACCAATCTGCGTATTGAGCACATTGCCATCGATGGCGATACCACTCTCTACGGGGACAATGTTGTTGGGAGCATCCACTGTATTGTCCTCCAACAATTCATCAGCATGGAATGTGATGACCTTTCCGTTGGTGAGGGTTACACCCTTCTTCAAACCGGCAAAGTTCAATGTAATGGGCTGGGCCTGGTCACCTACGTTGATAACTTTCACGATATATGCATTGGCATCGTTGTCCCACACTGCACTGGCAAAGAGTCCGTCCTGACCTTCCTGACCGCTGACGGGCTGGCCACCCATTGTCAAAGGCAACACGTTGGTACCCTTGTTGTGTGCATAGAGTTGCTGTACATAGTAGCTGCAAGTGCGCACTGAACGGAGGTTGTCGAACCAGATCATGTCGGGACGCCACTGCCAACCTTCCACGTGGGCAAAGAGCGGAGCGTAGGTAGCCATGTGTACGATATCAGCATTACGTTCGAGGTTAGTCATGAAAGCTGCTTCGAGCAAAGCTGCATTGAAGTGGTTCCACTTCTTGCCATTGGCACCGTGGCAGGCATATTCACCGGCAAACACCTTCGGACCCTTGCGGTCGTACTTGTCATAGCGGTTACCGGCTGCAAGGAACCAGCTTTCGGGGCGATAGAAGTGCTCGTCCACGAGGTCAACTTTCAGACGCTTCATCTCCGGCCACAAGTAGTCGAAGTCGCGACCCTCAGAGTTAGGACCTGATGAACCTACAATCTTGATTTCGGGATGTTTTTCGCGCAACACCTTTACAAACACCTCCAGACGTTCGGGATATTCCTTACCCCACTGTTCGTTACCGATACCGAGGAACTTCAGGTTGAAAGGTTCGGGGTGACCCATTTCGGCACGCAACTTACCCCACTCAGTGTCAGTACCACCGTTAGCGAACTCGATGAGGTCAAGTGCATCATCAATGAACGGTTGCAAGTGATCTACCGGGCAGTGAGCACTCTCGTGGTTGTTCTGATACTGGCAAGCCAAACCTACATTGAGGATAGGAAGCGGCTCAGCGCCAATCTCTTCAGACATGAGGAAGTACTCATAGAATCCGAGGCCGTAACTCTGATAATAGTCGGGGAAGAAACGGTGACCAAAGGTATATTGCCAACGGTTTTCGTTGAGCGGACGGTTCTCTACGGGGCCTACTGATTTCTTCCAGTCATAGCGGGTCTCAAGGTCGGTACCCTCGACAATACATCCGCCGGGGAAGCGGAACACACCGGGTTTCACGTCGGCCAAAGCCTGCACGAGGTCCTTACGGAGACCATTCTTGTGACCATTCCAAGTGTCAACGGGGAAGAGTGACACGTGCTCCACATCGGCACCGTTCTGTCCGCGCAAGAATACGCGCATCACGGCTTTCTCCTCAGTCTGGTTGGGTGTCAGTTCCACCTCATACTTCTTCCACTCGTGAGAGTTTACAGTGATTTCGGCTCCTGCCAGTCCCTGGTTCTCACCCATTGACTTGGTGTTGGCAATTTCAGCATATATCTTGGCGGTGCCGTTAGGTTTGGCGGTACGTGCCCACACACTGAAGCGGTACTTCTTGCCTTTCTCTACACCAATGCCGAAATAACCCTCGTTTTCGATGCAAGTGTGCTTGTGTCCGTGGCCCGAACCGTTCAGGCGCACATAGTGGGGATTGCGCTCAAAGGGACCATCGTTCTTCAGTTCCACCTTACCGGCCACTTTCCAGCCTTGCAAGTTGTTGCAGGGGAACTCGAATGAGCGGTTCTTCACCAATTCGGCATAGAGACCGCCATCGGCAGCATAATTGATGTCCTCAAAGAAGAGTCCGTACATGGTGGGTTGGATTTCAGCACCCACTTTCTTCGTGTTAATCACCAACTCGTGTGTGTTGGCGGTCTGTGCAGCAGCCGTCAGTCCAGCGGCCAATGCCAGGGTTGTCAACAGTGTTTTCATTTGTTTTTTGTTATTTGGTTAATAATATATTATTCTGTTTTTTCTAGATAATCTAGAGACTCTAGATATTCTAGATATTCTAGAAATTCTAGATAATCTAATTTCTAGAGTCAAATTCCCTTCGCCTTGAAGGCCAAGGCATACATGCGCATCTGCTTCACCATGGCCAACAGGCCGTTGCTGCGCGTGGGCGAAAGGTGTTCCTTCAGGCCGATGCGCTCGATGAAGTAGAGGTCACTCTCCAATATTTCGTCGGGGGTATGTCCGCTCACCACCTGAATGAGCAGGCTGATGATTCCCTTCACGATGAGGGCATCACTCTCGGCCTGAAAGTGCACCAGCCCGTCTGCGTAGTCGGCTTGCAGCCACACACGGCTCTGGCACCCCTCAATCAGGTTCTGTTCGGTCTTGTATTGCTCATCCAATGGGGCCTGGTCGTTGCCCAGGTCGATGAGCAGTTGGTAACGGTCCATCCAGTCGTCCAGTTCGCTGAACTCTTCGATGACTTCGTCTTGCAATTCGTTGATGGTCTTCATTGTTCTTGTCTTATTCTTCGTTATAAATAACTTCCAGCACCGTCTGGCCCACAGCTTTCAGCGTAGCCCGATCGATATGTTCCATGTTGTCGTTCACTGTGTGCCATGTATCGCCGAAACTGGACAATTCGCTGTCTGTCATCATGGGGATGATGTCGATACACGGGATGCGGGCAATCCGGTTGATAGGCAGATGGTCGTCGGTCACGTAGCCGCCAGGCTGTTTGGGGAAATAATTGCCATAGCCGGCTGCATGAGCCTTATTCCATACCTTGTCGATGATGGCCGATGCGTATTCTTCCGAGAAGCCCTCTTTGTAAAAGGTTGCGCCCTTGCCACCCACCATGTCGAGCAGGATACCAAAGCGGGCATTATAGTCGGGCACATGAGGCGTGCGTGCCCAATATTGCGATCCCAAGCACCAGCTGCCTTCGCTGTCTATGCCCGGCATAAACTGGGGCACTCCATAGTCCTCCACATCGAAAAAGATGATGTCCACCCCCAGGGCCGGCTGTTGCTGTTGCAGCTGGCGGGCCACTTCCAACAACACTCCCACCCCGCTGGCACCATCGTTGGCGCCATCGACGGGTGTCTGGTGATTCTTCTCATCCGGGTCGTTGTCAGCCCATGGGCGGCAATCCCAATGGGCGCAGAGCAACAGGCGCTTGCGGTTTTCGGGCTGGAACGACCCGATGATGTTGCGCATCTGCAACGGTGTGCCGTCAAAGGCATCCACCACATCGCACTGCTCGTTCACCAAGGCACCAGACTTCTTCAGCTGTTCTACCAGATAATCGCCACACGCACGATGCGCTTCACTGTTGGGCACACGGGGACCAAACGCCACCTGACGGGCCACATACCCATAAGCACTGTCGGCATCAAACATAGGCACGTTCACCACCGAAGAGGTGCTACGCTCGGCTTGCGTAGCCGACTTGCTGCCTGCTCCGCCACAGCACATCAGTAACAGAGAAAAGGCAATCCACACAAAGGGTCGGATGGTATGTATATTCATAGTTATTTTCAATCTCTTATTCAGAATAAAGCGCAAATATACAATTAACTTGTCAAAAAAACGAATAATATTAACTAATGATAACTATATTTGCATAACTGGCACTATTAATAATGTTAAAAGTTCCCACAAAACAGACCACACAATGTGAATAATCACTACTTTTGCACCTGTTTTAAGATAATCCAATAAAAACTAATTCAACAAAAACGTATGATTTTAACTGCAGACATCAGTTCACAACTGAGCACCATCATCGACAAGCTCATCACTTCGGGCATCGATTTGGGCGAGCGCATTCTGGGCGCCATCATCATTTTCATTATCGGTAAAATTCTTGTTAACTGGGCCAACAGACTGTTTGCCAAAATTTTGGCCAAGCGTAAGGTGGAAGCCGGTGTACAGACATTCCTCAAGAGCATGGTCAACATCCTGCTGCTCGTCATGCTGGGCCTGGCCGTCATCGGCAAACTGGGCATTGAGCTGACCGGCTTTGCTGCCCTGCTGGCATCGGCCGGTGTAGCCGTAGGTATGGCCCTGTCGGGCAATTTGCAGAACTTTGCCGGAGGCATCATCATCCTCATATTCCGTCCCTACAAGGTGGGCGACTACATCGAGGCATCCACTGGAGCCAGCGGTACCGTGCAGGAGATTCAGATTTTCCACACCGTACTGGTAACGGCTGACAACAAGGTGGTGTATGCTCCAAACGGTGCCATGAGCAATGCCGTGGTGACTAATTACAGCCACAAGGATGTGCGCCGCGTAGACTTCAGCTTTGGTGTGGAATATGGCACCGATTTTGACCGCGTACAAGCCGTGCTGAAGCAAATCATTGCCGCCGACAAACGCATCCTCGACACTCCCGCCCCCTTCATCGAACTGGGACAGTTGGCCGACAGCAGCGTGAACATCACCGTGCGCGTATGGACAAAAGCATCTGACTACTGGGGCGTTCATTTCGACATGAACAAGACCGTCTATGCCACCTTCAACAAAGAGGGCATCGAGTTCCCCTTCCCACAACTCACTGTTCACAGCGTATAACGCACATGTTGGAAGAGCCGCGTCATCCGCAAAAAAAATGCGGCTTGGAAAAAAAAATCTGCGGCTTGCATTTGGGTAAAATGCAAGCCGCATTTTGATTTTTGCGACTTGGAAAAAAGATTTTCTAAGCCGCATTTTTATAAAAACCAAGGTCGGGGTGTGCCATAATCAACTTTTAGAAAAGGATAAACTTATGTTCCTTTGTTTTTATGTCTAAAATTACGGTTCTCGGAGCAAAAAAGGTGAATTTCTGCGTTTTTGACTTTTCCAGGAGATACGCACTGACAAACTCAAAAGCGTAGCCACCGATGCAGCCACAGCCCTTGCAAGCGGTGTCAGTTCTCTTTTCGGCAGCGGTAAGATGAAATCTTTGGAACGCAAGAATGAGGATTTACGGGATGAAATCGCAATACGAGATGAGACCATCGAACAACTGCAATCCAACATCAAGCAAATGGAGGTGGAACATAGCAGAGCAATGATGAATAAGGACAACGAGCATCGCAAGGCTCTCGAAGCAAAAGAGGCCGAGCATAAGGAGGAAACCAACATCCTTAATTCGATAATCAATACCGCTCATCGTTGGTATCCCGATTTTGCCAATCTCCTTAGATTGGAACGCCTCGCCAAGCAAATCGGGCTTTCGGCTATGGAGTTTGCCGAGCTGATTAAGGGTAAGATTGTGAACTTTACAGGGCGACTATTCTCTTCGGAGCATAACCGATGGTTTGCTACGGATAATACCCCCTTGCAGATTTTGCGAGATAGTGACAAGCGACTAACCTTAACCGCAAATCGAATACCTATCAGCCAATGGTTTAGTGAGCAATACGATAAACT